>CAZCVU010000050.1:0-10379 GCA_964501745.1 uncultured Flavobacteriales bacterium
GACGCTGGTTTTCCGTCGAGGCGACACCGCCGCTTGGCAAGCTCCGTAAGCCGCATACGCTGGAGTCCTGCGTCGGCGCATATGGTGACAGCGCCTTGGTCGAAGGGTTCGGACTCGGCGCGATGGCACAGTCCTATTGCCCCTTCATGCAAGAGTTCCACAAGGACTTCAATCACGACGATATTTTGGAACTGCCGGCCAAGCTACTGGTTGCAGAACATCCCGGCTTGCCTAAATCCCGCGCGCGAGTAGGACTGTCGGCGCGAATAGTCGCCGAAACCGGTACGACGCCGATCGTCGAACTCGGCATCGTCGATAAGGCGGGATTGGACGGCGGACTTGGCGCGGGTCTGTATCGTCCGCCCGCCACGCCCTTTGTCGAAGCCTGTAATGCGCTTGGCTGCAACGCCTGAGGTCGGTTCGGCTAGCCGCCAAGCCATCAGCGGCGAGACAAGCGCACAGCGAAGCCGGTTTAGCTCGCCAATAGGATAGCGACCGCGTCGATATTCGATGGAGAACCGAACGTTGGCCGCCAGCCTGATTGGCTGTCAGCCGATGCCAAATTACTCGGTCAGCAAGACCACATGCTCTGGCACCCAACATACATCCACGGACTCACCGTCGCCTGGGATGTCGTCGCTTGGCTTGGCCTCAATCATTAAGACGTTGCCGTCGCCGACTTCAACGGTCACGTGCAGTAAGTTACCAGCAAATATACGGTCGGTAATCTTGCCTTTGATCGCATTATTCCCGCTGGCGCCGTTCGAGGCGCCACCGACCAGCAGATGTTCGGGGCGAAGTGCTACGGTCACCGGCCCATCGATATTTGCGCCTACCGCCTTCGGCACACGGATCGTCGAATTTGCAACCTCGACCTTAGCCCACTCCCCTTCTTCGCCCGCCATCTGGCCCGGCAGGAAATTAATCTTGCCAACAAAGTCGGCAACGAACTTGGTCTTCGGCCGCGTGTAGATTTCGTGCGCACCATCAAGCTGAATCAAATTACCTAGATTCATCACCGCAATTCGATCGGACATTGTCATCGCTTCGTGCTGATCGTGCGTGACGTAGATCGTGGTGATCTTCAATTCCTGTTGAATTCGGCGCAGCTCGTATTGCATCGCCTCGCGCAGCTTTAGGTCCAAAGCTCCCAAAGGCTCATCCATCAGCAACACGCGAGGCAGGAACGCAACCGCCCGCGCCAGCGCCACGCGCTGCTGCTGGCCACCAGAGAGTTCAACCGGATACCGGTCCTCGACACCTGGAAGGCGCACGAGTTCCAGCAGCTCCTCGACGCGCTCTTGGATATGCGCCTTCGGCGCGCCCCGCTCCTTCAAGCCAAAACCAACATTCTCCCCGATCGTCAAATGCGGAAACAGCGCATAATCCTGGAAGACCATGCCGATCTGGCGCTTCTGTGGCGGCAACCCCGTCACGTCTTCACCATCGATCAAAATCTGTCCCGCGGTCGGGTCGATGAATCCTGCAACCAACCTCAACGTGGTCGTCTTACCACAGCCCGAGGGGCCGAGGAGGGTGAGGAACTCACCCTCCTGAACCTCAAGATCGAACGCTTCAAGCGCGACAACATCACCGTAGTGTTTGACTGCTCCACGCAACGTGACTTGTGACACGTCGGTTCCTCCCTTTGTTGTCGCTCCGTTATGCCTACTCTACCGAAGCAGCGTTCGGTCCCAGGCACGCTGCCAAGTCTTCGGATTGTACTTTGAATAGTCTAAATACCAGAAGTTGGCCACCTCTTTCGGATCAAGGATCAGGAAGGGTACCCCGTCCTTATCCAACTTCGGTGTTTTGTAATACTTGCCCAGCACCTTCTTGTTCACCGGCACGATGCCGTTCTTGACATAGAAAAGTTCCTGCATCGCGAAACCGACGAGGTTGTTGATGTAAAAGTGAGCCGCATCAATATTTGCCGCGCCCGGCAGTCCGCGTGCATCGTCAATCGGCCGGCGGAGTGCCTCAATATGCTCCCTGCCAATAATCTCCTCAAACTTTTGTCATCCCATCAACCCTCCAAGCTCCGCGTTTTGCGCTCGCCAGTCCCTCAGTCCCATTCTTCTTCTGAGCCCATTCTTCTTTTCGGGCCCATTTGTTTATTCTCGATAGCTTCACATCAGATCGTGAGCTGTGTCTATTGCAAATCACTGACTCAACTGCTGCTGCACACCCGACCGATCGGTTACCTGCCAATGTCCGGAGATCATTTCACCGTCAAAATAATAGACGGTGATGCCTGACGTGGAGATGGGCTTGCCCGATGCCGGAAACCCCGGAATGTCGCCGGCATGCGTTCCTGTCCAATGCCAGGTCGCGACAACCCTGTTCGGCTCGGCAATTAGCTCTCTAATCACGAAGCGTTGGTCGGGAAAAGGAGCTCGGGACTTTCTAACGCGTTCCTTGAAGTCGGCAAGGTCGAGGGCCTCGCCATCCCATGGATCACCCGGGTCGTGGTGAACCGTATAGCGGGGCGCAAGATATTCGTCCGCGGCGTCGACCTTCCCTTCAGTCCAAACTTCGCGAATAAAGTTGCGCAGGATTTCCTTGTTGCGGGCTTCCATTGATGGATGTCCTATCACCATGGCTGGCAGCTGGGTGGAGGTTAACTCAAAGAAGAATAGTGGCTGGGGCGGCAGGGATCGAACCTGCGATCACGGGATCAAAACCCGTTGCCTTACCGCTTGGCTACGCCCCAAAAATGCGAGTGCCCGAAGAGTCGAGCGGACCATAGGTCCATTGGCTATTTGGCCGCAAGCCGCCAAGCGGCACAACATCAAGAAACTCCCAGGCGTTCCTAGCTCCCCGGTGGCGGCAGGGGGCGCCAAAGTGCCCGGATAAATCGAGCCGGACACAACCCTCTGATTCTGATCTGTTCGGCCGGCCATTAGTTGCAAACGGTTAAGAACCTTCGGCACATCCTCCAGGCTAACGCCATGCAGAGATTCGCCGCCTGGTGCAATGCGCATATTGGGTCCGAAATGGCACTTGTTGAAATAGCGAATACGTTCGACATCGAGCGCGATACCATGATCGAGGATCCCACGTTCGATGGCCTCAGCCAGTACAACCTACCCCCGCTTTCCACAGCACGGCTTATTCACGCCGACCATGTTAACGCAGACCATGAGCATAAGGGCACGACTGCGCTCGGGCGAGCCAATCATCCTATTGATGAACCGGAAAATGCAGTTGCCGCCACCCACCAGCCGTCTCGCGCGAGTTCGGCCTTCGCCTGCTCAGCCAAGCTCACATCGTCGAACAAGCCGAAACAGGTAGCGCCTATCCCCGTCATACGCGCAAACCGGCAACTCGGAATTTCATTGATGGCGGCAAGCACGTCGTCGATCACTGGACAAAGCCGCGTGGCCGCCGCCGTCAGGTCGTTTTCCCGCGCCTCGAGCAGAGTAACCAGCGCAGCGAGGTCGTCTGGCGCCTCATCGAAGCGCGCCGCTGGCAAGAACCCGCCGCGCCGCGCGCCGTAGACCGCCGAGGTTGCCAGCGCGACGCCCGGATTCACCAACACCAGTCCGGCCGAAGGAAGTGCCGGTGCCAGCTTCACTTCCTCACCCGTGCCGCCGACGAAAGCCGGTCCGCCAGCGAGACAAACCGGCACGTCGACGCCGAGACGCGTAGCAACTTCCGTTAGATCAACCTCACCGTCGCCAATACCCCAGAGAGTCGTTAGCGCTTTCAGTGTGGCTGCGGCATCTGCCGACCCGCCGCCAAGCCCCGAGGAGAGCGGCAGACGCTTCGTCAAGGTGATCGCAGCCCTGCATGGCAGATTTGCGGCGTCGGCGAGTAGCTGCGCCGCCCGCAGGACCGAGTTTTCCATGCGGCGGCTCAGTGAGTCTGCGATCGGTCCGTCGAGCGCGAGCGTTAAGCCGTCCGCAGAACGTACGCTGAGCGTATCGCCAAGCTCCGAAAACACGATCAGGCTGTCCATCTCGTGGTGGCCATCGGCGCGCCGACCCGTAATATGAAGATAGAGGTTGATCCGCGCCGGCGCCGGCAGCGTGACGACCCCCGATACCTCGGCGTTCATCCGTCGGGCCTGAGCACAGTCGGTTCACCCAAGCCCTTCTCAAGTTTGGCTTCGATGCCCTTGATCAACTCCTCGTCGGGTTCCAGGGTGAGTGCCCGGCGCCACTGAAACCGAGCTTCGTTACGCCGATCCACCCGCCACAGCGCGTCGCCCAGATGGTCGTTGATAACGGCGTCCTGCGGCCGCAGCTGAACGGCACGTTCAAGATGACGCGCCGCGTCCTTCCATTCGCCAAGGCGGTAAAGCACCCAGCCCAAGGAATCGACGATATAGCCATCGTCGCGGCGTCGCGAGACCGCCTTCTCGATCATCTTTCTAGCGCGACCCAGATTGCGGCCCTGTTCGACCCAGGAATACCCCAAGTAGTTGAGAACGAACGGCTGGTCGGGCTCGAGCTCCAAGGCCTTCAGAAAATCCGCTTCCGCACGCTCCCAAAGCTTCGTGCGCTCTAACGCGACACCGCGATTGTAGTAGAGGTTCCAGTGGCTCTTCTCGATCTTGTCGATCCGGTCGAAGGCTTTGTCGTAGGCCTTGATCGCATCCTCGTAGCGCTCGCTGAAACGCAGCAGGTTGCCTTGTGTAATCAGCGGTTCCGGCCGATCCAGCCGCTCGTCGGCCAGCGCATTCAACAACCGCACAGCGCCGTCGAGATCGTCCAAATCGTTCAGGTTATCGGCAATCCGCAGCCGCGCCGCCCACTGGTAGGGCGAGTCCGGCCCGATCGAACGGTAGACGTCGATCGCATCGGCAAAGCGCCTGCGAAACTCGAGCAGATCGCCAACCAGGAGTCTTGCGAGGGCAAAATCGGGCCGCGCCACCAGCGCCAGTTGCGCGTAGACCATCGCCAGATCGTCACCGCGGTCCTTGGGCACAGCCGAAGCCAAGTGGAAAAACCCCTCCGCTATTCCCTCGGCCGGGCTGGCAACGATCGACTTCGCCGGCTGGCCCTTGGCGATACGGCCGAGCTCCGCCTCGAGCAGGGTGCTGCGGGGATGACTCGCAAGGTAGCCGTCATAAATCTCCTTCGCTTCGTCGGCCCGCCCTTGCCGTTCGAGGAAAGAACCGATTGCACGAACAATGCGAACCGGCGTCTCCGCTGGATCTACGACCAATCCGCGGTAGGCAGCCTCAGCCGCCTCCGGCCGGTTCGCCAGATCGTTGATCAGCCCTTCCTGCAGATGCCGCAACACGCCAAAGCCATCGCCTTCCTTGAGCTCGGCAAGTGAAGAAAGCGCGCCGTCGACGTCGTTGAGACCGAAATCGGTCCATGCAGCTGCGATTGGCGCGGCGTAGGCGGCCATGCCCTTATCCCACTTCTCAGACAACAGGTCGCGAGCGGCAGCGTAGTTGCGATCTTGAACGTTACGGACAACAAGCAGAAATATCGCAATCGGGTCCCTGATTCCGGCGGCTTCAATTCTTCGCGCGAACTCGACCGCGGGCACCACCATGCCGGCCGAAAGCGAGAGCTTGAAAGCCTGGCGCAGCAGCTGCTCGTCGTCTGGACTGTCCTCCAGAACACGGGCCATCAAGGTCGCAGCTTGACGCAGATCCCAGCTGCGCTCCGCGGCCAATGCTGCAAGATAGGTTCCATAGACAGACGTCTTGTCCGCGACGGCGGCGAGCTGCACCGAAGCGCCGGCGGCAACGCGCCAGCTTTCGGCACCTGCAGCCGTTGCCTGGGCGAAGATGCTCGCGGCAGCGCATAAGCCCAGGATCGAGGTGACGGCGCGCCACCGTGACCGCTGCACATAAGTCCGTCTTGCCGGCTCAGATCGCCATCTAACCATCACTATCCCCTCGCCTCGCGCCCAAACCACCTCTGTCGACCATGCAAGAACCGCCGCGATACATCTGCCCGATTCTGGGCAACGCCGCCAACAAGGCGCCTATTAGACGCCGAGTCGGTGTGAGTTTATCCGAGTCCAGCGCCCCGCGTCAGCCGTTTTCAAGCATCCGCCTCTCGGCCTTCCGAGACTGCGGACCTACAACGCGCAAGCCAATTTACATATTGGGATAATTTGGCCCGCCGCCACCTTCCGGCACAACCCAGCGGATGTTCTGTTGCGGATCCTTGATCTCGCACGTCTTGCAGTGGAGACAGTTCTGCGCGTTGATCTGCAGCCTCGGGGCCGCGCCGTCGGTAATGATCTCATAGACATTTGCCGGGCAATAGCGCTGTTCGGGCGCATCGTAGCGGGCAAGGTTCACCTCTATAGGCAGGCGCTCGTCCTGCAGCAGCAAGTGCGCCGGTTGATCTTCCTCATGGTTGGTTCCGGAATAGGCAAGGTTGGTGAGCTTGTCGAAGCTGATAACGCCATCGGGCTGGGGATAAGCAATCGGCCGGCACTCGTTGGCCGGCTTCAACGCGCCGTGATCCGGGTGGTTGCGAAAGGTCCATGGCGCCCGTCCGCGCAACAGATATGTGTCAATTGCCGCATGCACGAAGCCCGCCATGAATCCCCAACGGAAGGCCGGACGAATGTTACGCTGGCGATAGAGTTCCGGCCACAGCCATGAGCGCTGCAGCCGCTCTGTATATCCGACCGGCTCGCTGCCCGCAGCCACGCCTGACAGCAACTCAAACACCGCGTCAGCACATTCGATGCCCGACTTCATCGCCGTATGCGTGCCCTTGATCTTCGGGACATTCATGAAGCCCGCCGCGGCGCCGATTAAAGCGCCTCCAGGGAAGGTCAGGTTGGGAATAGACTGGAAACCACCTTCGTTGAGTGCCCGGGCACCATAGGAGACACGTCGACCGCCCTCGAATGTGCCCCGAATCGCTGGATGATGCTTGAAGCGCTGAAACTCATCGTAAGGACTGAGATATGGATTCGGGTAGTCGAGTCCAATTACGAAACCGACTGCGACCTGATTGTCTTCGAAATGATACAGAAACGATCCGCCGTAGGTTCGGCTGTCGAGCGGCCAGCCGACGGTGTGAACGACGAGCCCAGGCCGATGCTGTTCGGGTGCAACCTCCCAAAGCTCCTTGAGTCCAATACCGTATGTCTGCGGGTCGCAACCATCGCGCAGCCTAAACCGGTCAGCAAGCCGCTCCGTGAGGGATCCGCGACAGCCTTCGGCGAACAATGTCTGGCGTCCATGGAGTTCGACGCCGAGTTGATGGTTGGGGCCGGGTTCACCGGTCCGCGTGACCCCCATGTCACCGGTCGCCACGCCCTTTACGCCCCCGTCCTCGTCATAGAGCAGTTCCGCGGCAGCAAACCCTGGATAGATCTCGACGCCGTGAGCCTCGGCTTGCTGGGCCAGCCAGCGACAGACCGAGCCCAGGCTTGCGACATAATTTCCGTGGTTTCGCATTTGCGGTGGAGTTGGCAGCCGCACCGCGCGGCTCGCGGTCAGAAACAGGATGCGTTCTTCGCTCACCGCAGTCTGCAGCGGCGCATCCAGATCGCGCCAATTCGGGAACAGCTCTTCCAAAGCGCGCGGCTCGATCACGGCGCCGGAAAGTGTGTGCGCGCCAACTTCCGAGCCCTTCTCGAGAACACAAACGCTGAGGTCGGTATCCCATTCTGCAGACAGCTGTCTAAGCCGGATCGCGGCCGCCAGACCTGCGGGTCCGGCGCCGACTATCACCTCATCAAAAGTCATCGTCTCACGGTTCATCGCGCGCTCCGGCCCAGGTTGTTCGCCCTGCTTCCGGTGTTTATAACAATACTGTCGAGTACGTCAGACGGCTAGGATGGCTCAAGTAATGTTGCCGGAATGTCCGCAACGACAATCCCCATACGGCCCGCAGGAATGAGCGATCGGCTGCAGGCTCTCAATCTGCAACTTGGCTTTGGCGTCGACGAGGCGATTGGCGACACTCCGGTAGACCGCTACACGCTAAGCGCGGCCGACACCGCTACCTTGGCGGCAACCCCAGACACCAAGCGACCGGAAAAAGGCAATGAAAGCCGGACGGCGGTACAGCAACCGCCACGCAGCTCTCCCGGATCAGGCGACGCCGCGCTCGAAAGCACGAGTGCAGCCGATTCGGCGCAGACTTTAGAGGAACTCCGCACGACGCTGGCCGCGTTCGAGGGTTGCGCATTGAAACGAACTGCAACTAACCTGGTTTTTGCCGATGGCAATCCGGCTGCCAGCGTCATGATCATCGGCGAAGCACCTGGCGCGGATGAGGATCGACTTGGCCTGCCATTTGTCGGCGTCAGCGGGAAACTTCTCGACCGTATGTTAGGCTTCATCGATCTCGATCGGACTTCGGCATATATTACCAACGTTCTACCCTGGCGGCCGCCCGGCAATCGAAAACCCACGCAAGCCGAGGTTGCCGTCTGCTTGCCCTTCATCAAACGCCACGTCGAACTTGCGAACCCCAAGATTCTGGTGCTGGCCGGTGGCGCTGCAGCCTCTACACTGCTTGACACAAGCCAAGGTATTTCCCGAATACGCGGGCGCTGGCATAACTATTCGAGCCCCGGACTTACGCATCCTATTTCAGCACTCCCGACCTTCCACCCAGCGTACCTCCTGCGAACACCCGGACAGAAGCGTTTTGCCTGGCGCGACATGCTGGCGCTCAAGCTCAAACTTCTTGAATTCACGTAGCAGTCGGTTGCCTTGATGCAACGGCTTTCGGCAAGCACCGGATCGGCTACGACTTGCCAACCGCGGCAATATCCAGTACCTAGCAAGCGGGTCGGGATGCGATCGCAGGGGTCTAGTGAAAGCATGACAAGAAGGTTAGGTCACCTCGTCGGCGGCTTGTGTGCAATACTGCTTGCGGTCAGTGTCGGCAGTGCGCTTGCGCAGGATTTGCCAAGCGCCCCGGATGTCGAAACCGCGGCCCTGACCCACGGCGAGGGCGATACCGGTGCGGCTGTACCGACGCCGCTCAGCGATGCCGACGCCGAACGTTATCGGGATATCTTCCGACTCCAGCAGGCAGGCAAGTGGCGAGAGGCCGATGTCCTGATCAAGGCGGTTACCGACCGGCTGTTGATCGGACACGTCCAGTTTCAGCGCTACATGCACCCGACGGCATATCGCTCCAAATATGTTGAGCTGCGGGATTGGTTATCAGAATACGCGGACCATCCAGGTGGGCGCAGGGTCTACAAGCTGGCGCTCCGTCGCAAACCCGAGTCATGGAAGGCGCCTCGCCGGCCGATTGGCGTCGTCGGTTTGGCGCAAGCAGGCGGAACCTCGGCAGCGACCGTCGATGCCGTAAAATCGGTAAAGAAATCGGGACGCAAGAAGAGTCGGCACGTATATCGGACACAACGCCAGATCAAATCGTTGGTGGCGCGCGGGCGGCCGACGCAGGCTAAGAAGCTGATCACCAGCAAGACAAACCTTCGCCGCTTTGATCCGGTGAGCTTCGATGAAAGCATGGGTGATATCGCCCGTGGTTACTTTCATGCCGGCAAGGATCAGGAGGCGCTGAAGGTCGCGTTGCCAGCGACCGAGCGCTCGGGCGTCAAGGCCCCAACGGCTTATTGGTGGGGCGGACTCGCTGCCTGGCGACTCGGCGAGTTTGAAACGGCCGCGCGGCTCTTCGAAGGAATGACGCGCGCCGAGACGAATATTGAATGGACCGCCTCAGCGGCAGCGTTTTGGGCGGCGCGCGCCTACCTGGTCGGCGGACAGCCACAACACCATAACCGGATGATGGAAATTGCGGCCAGCAGACCGCAGACGTTCTATGGTCTGCTCGCCCTGCGCGCGCTCGGGCGCGAACCGATATTGGACTGGAAGCTACCGAGGCTTGACGCGGTCGATTCTCAGTTGTTTGCCCGCATTCCCGCGGCGAACCGAGCCCTCGGCTTGATTCAGGCAGGTCAATTCGCGCGCGCAGAATCCGAACTCCGGCGGCTGACAGGAAACCTCTCACCGGAATTGGCGCATTCTCTTCTGGCTCTGGCCGATGGGGCAAGGCTTCCGGCTCTCGCGTTCAACCTCGGCGACACCTTGTTACGCCACAACGGCGTACGCCATCAGGCGGCTCTCTTCCCCGTACCGCCGTGGCAACCAGAGCAAGGGTACAAGGTCGACCGCGCGCTTGTGTTCGCGTTGATGCGTCAAGAATCGCAGTTCAAGACAAATGCAAAAAGCTCGGCCGGAGCACGCGGCCTGATGCAGCTCATGCCGGCGACTGCGGGATTTATGGCTGGCAAGCGATTTCGCGGCACCGCGCGCGACAAGTTGTTCGAGCCGCAATACAATATTGAACTCGGCCAACGTTATGTCCGCCACCTGATGGCAACACCGAATATCGGATCCAATCTGTTTCTCATCACAGCGGCCTACAACGGTGGCCCCGGCAATCTCAACAAATGGCAGAAGC
>CAZCVU010000051.1:0-9915 GCA_964501745.1 uncultured Flavobacteriales bacterium
CGTCGAGACGCTCGATGTCGACGATGTGATTGCTCATCTCTTGGTGACGGAAGGATTTACCAGCGTTGAAGAGGTTGCCTACGTGCCGGAGGAAGACCTACTGGCAATCGAGGGGTTCGATGAGGGGCTGGCGCAGGAGTTGAGGGTTCGGGCTAGCACCTATCTGGAGGCGGAGAACGAACGCTTGAGCAAGCAGCGCCAGGAATTGGGTGTGGAAGATGCACTTGCGGAGCTGTCCGGTATCACGCCTGTCATGCTGGTGACGCTAGGCGAAGCCGGCATCAAGACACTTGGCGATTTTGCCGATTTGGCCTCTGACGAGCTGGTCGATCCAGAGGAAGGCTACCTTCGCGACTATGGTTTAACGAGCGAGGATGCGAATGAACTCATCATGAGTGCACGAGTCGCCGCCGGCTGGTTTACCGCCGAAGAGCTTGCGGCAGCGCGCGAGGCAGAGGAGGCTGCTCGTTTAGCGGAAGCAGAGGCGGTTGAGGGTTCGCAGGGTGCAGAGGACGGTTAACAAGTGAGGGCAGGCCATGCTGTTACGCGAAAACCATGATGCTGCGGTTGGGTCTGACCGGCCTGCGGAGCATCTTGGTGGCGATTCGACGCGCGGCCCTGTGCGGCGCTGCATCGTAACGGGTGCGACGCAGCCTGTTGGCAAGCTTGTGCGCTTTGTTGTTGGCCCGGATGATCGGATCGTGCCCGACGTTTGTGCGGTGCTGCCTGGACGTGGAATGTGGTTGAGCGCCGACCGGAATAGCGTTAAGACGGCACAAGCCCGACAGCTTTTCAGCCGGGCAGAGCGCCGAGCGGTAAGCGTCGACGATGACCTCGCTGATCACGTCGAAACACTGCTGGCAAGGCGCTGCCTGGAGCTGATTGGCTTGGCACGTCGGGGAAGCCAGTCGATATGCGGCTTTGTAAAGGTCCGGCGCTGGCTTGAAGAAGGTTGTATCGGCGGCTTGGTGATTGCTGCGGATTGCGCGGCGGGCGGGCGTGAAAAGCTTGCATCCATATCGACGGATGCGCCTGTGATCAGAACGCTGACGGCTGATGAGATCGGCCAAGCATTTGGCCGAAAACACGCTGTGTTCGCGGCCCTCAGGGCGGGAAATCTTGCCCGCAAATTTGTCGCAGAAGCAATGCGATTGGATGGCTTTCGTGGGTCCGTAGACTTAGAGCGAGAGTCACGCAGGGTCCAAAACGAGGTGGACGATGAGTGAAACTGACGAAGACGACGGCAAACTGACCCTGCGAAAGCCTGGCCGCCTGGAACTTAAGAAAACCGTTGAGACCGGACAGGTGCGGCAGAGCTTCAGCCATGGCCGTTCGAAGGCGGTGACGGTCGAGGTTAAGAAGAAACGGACCTTTGAACGCGGCGAAAGTGGAAAAATGCGCGCCGTTCCAGAGCACGGCGCGGGTGCACTTTCTGGCGCGCCTAGCAGTGACGATTCGTCAATGGCTGAAGCCCACAGCTTGACGGAGGAAGAGCGCGCAGCACGATTCCGGGCGCTCACAGGCGCTGCGCATGCTGAAGAGCGACGCCAGCTTGCCGAAGTTGAAGCAAATCGTCGGGCCGAGGAAGAGGCGCGTCGAAAAGCCGAAGAAGAGGCGCGCCAGAAGGTCGAGGAGGACGCCAGAAAATTGGAGGCGGAAGCGCGTCGGCGGGCCGAAGAGGAGGCGCAACGTACGGCCGCTGCGGCGGCGGCGACGCCGACAAAGGCCAGACCAGCACGCGACCTGGTTGATGAATCTGAAAGCGCGCCCACGTCTCGCAAGCCAGGTGGAGCCGAACAGAAGCGTCCAGGAGCGCCGCGAAGCCGTCAGGAACCGCGTCGTCGGGCTGGAAAACTGACAATTGCTCAGGCGTTGGATGAGGATGCCGGCGAACGCGGCCGCAGTTTGGCGGCGATCAGGCGCGCCCGGGAGCGGGAAAAGAAGCGAGCCGCCGAATCGCAAAGCGAGCCGACAAAGGTTGTGCGGGATGTGATTGTGCCTGAGAGCATTACCGTCGGTGATCTTGCCAACCGCATGGCCGAGCGCGGTGCGGAAGTCGTGAAGACGCTGATGAAGCTCGACATTATGGCGACAATCAACGAGGTGATCGACGGTGATACGGCGGAGCTCGTGGTTGCTGAATTTGGGCATCGCGTTCGGCGTGTCGCGGAGGCAGACGTTGAGATTGGAATTGGTGGGGAGCCCGACGATGAGGGGTCGCTCGTCGCCCGCGCGCCGGTCGTTACCGTGATGGGCCATGTCGATCATGGCAAGACCTCCCTGCTTGACGCATTGCGCGAAACCGATATAGCGGGAGGCGAGGCTGGCGGTATCACGCAGCATATAGGCGCTCATCAGATCGAGCTATCGGACGGCCATCATATTACCTTCCTCGATACGCCGGGCCACGAGGCATTCACTGCGATGCGCGCACGCGGCGCGCAGGTCACTGATATCGTTGTTCTGGTCGTAGCCGCCGACGACGGGGTGCAACCGCAAACGGTCGAGGCCATTCACCACGCGAAAGCGGCTGGTGTGCCGATCATTGTTGCAATCAACAAGATGGACAAAGCCGACGCCAACCCCGACCGGGTTAGAAACGAGCTCTTGCAGCACGAGATCGTAGTAGAAAAGATGAGCGGCGACATTCTTGATGTCGAGGTGTCGGCGACCGCGAAAACCAACTTGGATAAGTTGGAGGAGGCGATCCTGCTGCAATCGGAGGTGCTGGAGTTGCAGGCGAATCCCGATCGCGCGGCTCAGGGGACGATCATCGAGGCAAAACTAGAGCGTGGTCGTGGATCGGTGGCAACGGTTCTCGTGCAGCGTGGGACACTAAACGTCGGCGACGTCTTCATCGCCGGCTCCGAGTGGGGCCGCGTGCGCGCGCTCATCGACGAGCGGGGAAACAATATAGAACATGCTGGTCCCTCGACACCGACCGAGGTGCTGGGACTGCAGGAAACGCCCTCGGCCGGTGATGACTTTGCCGTTGTCAGTGACGAGGCACAGGCGCGTGAGATTGCCGACTACCGCCAACGCAAGGGCCGTGACAGCCGTGCGGCGCTGACTGCGCGAGGATCGCTGGAGCAGATGTTCAGCCAGATTGAGGCTGGCGAAGCGACCGAACTGCCGATTCTGGTCAAAGCCGATGTACAGGGGTCAGTTGAAGCGATTATCGGTGCGCTCGAAAGCCTCTCGACCGACGAGGTCAGGGTTCAGATTCTACATGCGGCGGTTGGAGGTATCACGGAATCGGATGTCACCCTGGCGCGGGCGTCGGGCGGTCTGGTCATCGGCTTCAACGTCCGGGCAAATCCACAAGCTAGAGAGATGGCAAAACGCGACAATGTGGATATTCGTTACTATTCGATCATTTATGACGTGATCGACCAGATCAAGGCCATGCTCGGCGGTCTGTTGTCGCCCGAGCGCAAGGAAACCACCCTTGGACACGCAGAAATCAGGGAAGTGTTTTCCGTCAGTCGCGCCGGCAAGGTGGCGGGCTGTATGGTCACGGATGGAATGGTTCGGCGTGGCGCCAGGATTCGTCTGCTCCGCGACGACGTCGTCATCTACGAGGGTGGCCTGAAGACCTTGAAGCGATTCAAAGATGAAGTGCGGGAAGTACAGCACGGATACGAATGCGGCATGGCCTTGGAAAACTATGACGACATCAAGGCGGGTGACGGCATCGAGTGCTACGAGATAGAAGAGGTGGCGCGCACTCTCTGACGTCCGCCGTATTGGTTGAGTCTCGCCGCTGAAGGTATGCGCACAAGACTAGGTGTGCGGTCGAATTGGACATAATCGACGCTATGAAGAAAAACAAACAACCTACCCAGCGGCAGCTTCGGGTCGGCGAAGAGATACGCCATGCATTGGTGGCCGTCTTCGAACGCAATGAACTGCGCGAGCCGATATTGCGCGACCGTGCAATCACGGTCTCCGAGGTTCGCATGGGGCGAGGTCTTCGCAGTGCCACTGTCTTCGTTGCGCCGTTGGGCGGTGGCGATGCGGATGCGATGGTTGCGGCGCTGGCGCGTGTCTCGAGCTTTCTGCGGAGCGCTGTCGCCAAAAGTGTTCGCCTGCGTTACATGCCGTCGCTCAGGTTCGAATACGATCGTTCGTTCGATCAGGCCGACCAGATTGATGCGTTGCTAAGGCGTCCCGCGATCGCCCGCGATTTGGTGTCGGAGGGGGACGACAGTGGGGCGTAAACGCAAGGGCAAGCGTATCAATTGCTGGGTTATCATCGATAAACCAAGCGGTATGACTTCGACCGCAGTGGTCAACGCCGTCAAGCGCATTACGGGTGCGGCGAAGGCGGGCCATGCAGGAACGCTGGATCCATTGGCAACCGGTGTTCTACCCATTGCCATGGGTGAAGCGACAAAGACCGTTTCCTATGTTGTCAATGGAACCAAACGCTATCGCTTCACGTTGCGCTGGGGCATCTCGACCGAGACGGATGACGCCGACGGATCGACTATCGATACCAGTAGCGCGCGTCCCGACCGGGCGGCCATCGAAGCAGTGCTTCCGAAGTTTACTGGTGAAATCGAGCAGGTGCCGCCGAAATACTCTGCGGTAAAGGTCGACGGCCGTAGAGCCTATGCTCTGGCGCGTGCCGATAAGGATGTGACGTTGGCGCCGCGTGCCGTGGAGATCCACGAAATCGGCCTGACCGATATGCCTGACGTCGATCACGCGGAGATTGAGGTCGAATGTGGAAAGGGCGCCTACATGCGTTCGCTGGCGCGAGACATTGCCTTGGCCTTGGGGACTGTCGGCCATCTATCCAAGCTGCGGCGGACGGCCGTCGGCTCGTTCTCCGAGGAGGATGTTATTTCGCTGGACGAATTATCGGCAATCCGGCAGAGTGCCGATGATTCGCAGCATTTGCTGCCGGTCGAGACTGCGCTGGACGACATCCCGGCACTGGCCTTGACCGAAAACGAGGCAAGCCGCCTGCGCAATGGCCAAGCGGTTTCTCTTCTGCGCAAGGTCGATTTGGAACGTATCGCCGGCCTGAGGGAAGGCGAAACGGTGTTGGCAATGGCAGACGAGCGACCTGTTGCGTTGACACGTTATCACGCAGGTGAAATTCGCCCGGTTCGAGTTCTGAATATTTGATGTCGAGAGATAGCATATGTCTATTACAGCTGAACGAAAACAGGAAGTCATAAGCGAGAATGCAACCAAGGAAGGCGACACTGGCTCGCCCGAAGTGCAAGTCGCGATATTGACTGAGCGTATCCTAAACCTCACCGAACATATGCAGACCCACAAGAAGGACTTTCATTCAAGGCGGGGTCTTCTAGTTATGGTGGGCCAGCGGCGTCGGCTGCTGGATTATCTCAAGCGCAAGTCGCCGGAGCGCTACGAATCGCTGATCAAGAAATTGGGATTGCGCCGCTAGTGCGGAGGGCGCGCTTGGTGAATTTGCAGCCGGATAGCAAATGTCCGGCAATGGGATTTCGAACTGAAATCAGAATGCTGAAGAGTTGAATGGCGGTCGCAGCGCGACCGCATGCATGCATGCCATGCCCGCAGACGCAATCCGGCGTCGGCGATACGCAGGAATATGAAGGAAAAAAGTATGTTTGATGTAACAAAGAAGGAAATTGTCTGGGGTGGTCGCACGTTGACGCTCGAGACCGGCCGCGTTGCGCGTCAGGCGGACGGTGCAGTGCTGGTCAGTTACGGTGGAACGCAGGTTTTGTGTACCGCAGTTGCGGCGCGAAAGCCTAGGGAAGGCGTCGACTTCTTCCCGTTGACCGTCAACTATCAGGAAAAGACCTTTGCCGCTGGCAAGATTCCCGGCGGCTTTTTCAAACGTGAAGGCCGGCCGACAGAAAAGGAAACGCTCGTGTCGCGCCTGATCGATCGGCCAATTCGGCCACTGTTTCCGTCAGGTTTCAGAAACGAAACGCAAGTAATCTGTACTGTGTTGGCGCACGACCTTGAGAACGATCCGGACATCGTTGCCCTGATTGGAACGTCGGCGGCTCTTACGATATCCGGGATCCCGTTTCTTGGCCCGATTGGCGCCGCTCGCGTTGGCTTTATCGACGGCGAGTATGTCTTATGCCCGCAGCTCGACGAACTGAGCTCATCCAGTCTTGATCTTGTGGTCGCGGGGACCGCTGAAGGCGTGTTGATGGTCGAGTCCGAGGCCAAGGAGCTCGACGAATCAGCAATGCTGGGCGCTGTCACATTTGGACACAAGGCCTGCCAGCAGCTGATCGACGCCATAATCGAATTCGCCGAAGCCTGCGCCAAGGAACCATGGGAGATACCGCAGCCGCCAGAGGCGTACGAGCCCACCAAGGCACGCCTTGTGGAATTGGCCGAAGAGTCTCTCCGCAAAGCTTACGCGGAAACCGTCAAGCAGTCGCGTGTCGAGGCGATCGCCGCAGTAAAGGCGGATGTTCTCGAAAAGATGGCGGAGGAAGAGCTCGACCAGGGACTGGGTTCGGCCATGTTCAAAGATCTGGAGAAGTCGCTTGTCCGCGGCAATGTGTTGTCGACTGGGCAGCGCATCGATGGACGCGACACCAAGACCGTGCGGCCGATCAACTGCGAGGTCGGTATGTTGGCCCGCGCCCATGGGTCGGCGCTATTTACACGCGGCGAGACCCAAGCGCTTGTGGTCACCACGCTTGGCACGGGTCAGGACGAGCAGATCATGGACGCGCTCGATGGCGAGTATCGCGAAAGTTTTATGCTGCACTATAATTTCCCGCCATACTCGGTCGGCGAAGCGTCGTTTTTGCGGGGACCTGGGCGCCGGGAGATCGGGCATGGCAAGCTCGCGTGGCGTGCGATACATCCGCTGCTTCCGAGCAAGGAAGAGTTTCCCTATACGATCCGGGTGGTCTCCGAGATCACCGAATCCAATGGCTCGTCGTCGATGGCGACGGTGTGTGGTGCTTCGCTGTCCATGATGGATGGCGGCGTGCCCCTACCGCGTCCCGTAGCCGGTATCGCCATGGGGCTTATCAAAGAGGACGACGCCTTCGCTGTATTGTCGGATATTCTCGGCGACGAAGACCATCTCGGCGATATGGACTTTAAGGTCGCGGGCACACGAGACGGTATTACCTCGCTGCAGATGGACATCAAGATCACGTCCATCACCGAGGAGATTATGCATACCGCACTCGCCCAAGCGAAGGATGGACGCCTGCACATTCTCGATCAGATGGATCAGGCCATATCAGGCGCTCGCGAACAGGTGTCCGCGAATGCGCCGCGAATCACGACCATCATGGTCCCGCGCGACAAGATCCGCGAGGTGATTGGTGCTGGTGGCAAAGTGATCCGTGAGATCTGCGAGGTAACAGGCGCAAAGATCGACATCGAGGACGATGGCACGGTGCAGGTTGCGGCGGTCGATCAAGAGGCAGGCGACCGTGCTGTCGAATGGATTCGCTCGATCGTGGCCGAACCCGAGGTTGGGACGATTTACACAGGAAAGGTCGTCAAAGTCGTCGATTTTGGTGCCTTCGTAAACTTCCTCGGCAGCCGCGATGGCCTTGTCCATATCTCGGAATTGGCTCCGGAGCGGGTGGGAACCGTGGGTGATGTCGTGCAGCTTGGCGATGAGGTTAAAGTCAAGGTTCTCGCATTCGATGACCGCGGCAAAGTGCGGCTTTCAATGCGCCTGGTGAATCAGGAGACGGGCGAGGATCTCGGCGATGCTCCCCGGGATGGAGGCGGGCGTGGTGGCGGTGGCCGGCGCGGTGGCTCCGACCAAAGCCGTCGCCGACAAGGCAGCGCGGCCGACTGATCGCGTTGCTTTCGCGGGAACTGGGCGGGCGCAGGTCCGCCACTCCGTGCTGCGTGCGCAACCGTGATGGAAAGTCGTTATTGGCCGGAGGACTACTGGGCCGAGCCCTCGGCGGCCATGCCAATGATGTTGTAGCCGCCGTCGACAAAGAGGACCTCGCCGGTGACACTCTGCGAGAGATCACTCAGGAGGTAAAGCGCGGCGCCACCGATATCTTCCAGCGTCGCGCTGCGTCGCAAAGGTGCGTTGCCGCGGTGCCATTTGTGAACAAAACGGGCGCTGCCGACAGCGGAACCTGCAAGCGTCCGCATTGGCCCAGCGGAAATTGCATTAACACGGATTTGCCGCGGACCTAGATCAACCGCAAGGTAGCGCACGCTTGCCTCCAGTGCGGCCTTGGCAACACCCATGACGTTGTAGTTCGGCATCACTCGTTCGGAGCCGACATAGGTAAGTGTCAACAAGGATCCATGGCCGTCGCGCATCAACGGCGCAATGCGTTGCGCCAGAGCCGTGAACGAGAAACAGGAAGTATCCAGGGTATTTGCGAAATTCCCCCGCGAGGTATCGAGGTAGCGGCCCTTTAATTCATCGCGGTCGGAATAGGCGATGGCATGGAGGGCAAAATCGACGGTTCCCCAAGTCTCGGCCAAAGTATCCATAACGGCGTCTAGTTCGCCTGTCTGTTCCACGTTGCAAGGTAAAACCAAGTCTGCACCAATGGATTCTGCGAGTGGTTCCAGGCGTTTATGGAGCGCATCGTTCTGATATGTGAAGGCGAGTTCCGCACCGTTCTCGGCCAGCGTGCGGGCAATCCCCCAGGCGATCGAGTGGTCGTTGGCGACCCCCATAATAAGGCCACGTTTTCCCGCCATGAGCGCGCTGGGTTGCCCCATGGGTTGTTGCTGCGGGCTATCCATACCCTGCTCTCCGGGACTCGATGGCGCGACTGCGCCGCTCTACGACCAAGCGCTGGACTTACCCCTCGTAGCGCCTGAAGACCAATGTTGCGTTGGTGCCGCCGAATCCGAAGCTGTTTGAGATAAGGCAGTCGAACGTGACGTCGTCCAGCCGCTCACGCACGATGGGCATGTCCTCGGCTTCCGGGTCGAGTTCATCGATATGGGCGGATGCGGCGATGAAATTGTGCTCCATCATCAACAGTGAATAGATTGACTCATGAACCCCCGTCGCGCCCAGCGAATGACCCGTCAGCGATTTCGTTGAGTTCATTGGTGGGACTGAACTACCAAAGACTTCGCGTATGGCCTCCAGTTCCTTGACGTCGCCGATCGGCGTGCTGGTACCGTGCGTGTTGATGTAACCGACCGGTGAGTTGAGGCCGGAGAGGGCCTGGCGCATGCATCGCACGGCGCCTTCGCCGGAAGGCTGTACCATGTCGTATCCATCGGAGGTCGCGCCGTATCCAGCGAGTTCGCCATAGATCTTTGCGCCCCGCGCTCTGGCGTGCTCCAACTCCTCCATCACAAGTACGCCGCCGCCGCCGGATATCACAAATCCGTCACGGTCCTTGTCGAAGGCGCGGCTCGCCACCTCCGGCGTCGCATTGAATCTGGATGAAAGCGCTGGCATGGCATCGAACAGGAGTGTCATCGTCCAATGCAGTTCCTCGCCGCCGCCAGCAAAGACGATGTCCTGCTTTCCCCACTGTATGAGCTCGGCGGCATTGCCAATGCAATGCGCGCTGGTTGAGCAGGCGGAGCTGATCGAGTAGTTGACGCCTTTGATTTTGAAAGGTGTGGCCAAGGTGGCGGAATTGGTGCTCGACATCGTACGGGGGACCATAAATGGGCCGACGCGTTTAGCACCCTTCTCGCGCAAGGTGTCGGTGGCCAGCAAAAGGTTCCTTGTCGATGGTCCGCCGGAACCCACGATGATGCCGGTTCGCTCGTTCGAAATGTCCTCGGCGCTCAGTCCGGCGTCGTCGATTGCCTCTTCCATGGAAATATAGTTATAGGCGGCACCATCGCCCATAAATCGTAGCTGCTTGCGGTCGACGGCATCGCTCAGGTCGAGTTTGATGGAGCCGTGCACATGGCTGCGCAGCCCAAGTTCGCGATACTCATCACAGAATTCGACACCCGACCGTCCCTCCTTGA
>CAZCVU010000051.1:9925-10357 GCA_964501745.1 uncultured Flavobacteriales bacterium
TTCCAATGCTGGAAACAATGCCCATGCCGGTAACCACGACGCGTCGCATCGGGCGCTCCGTCAGGTGCTTTCAGGCTGTGTGAACAGTCCGACCCGAATATCTTTGGCCTCGTATATCGGATTGCCATCGACCTTCAAGATGCCATCGGCGATACCCAATACCAACTGGCGCATGATGACACGCTTCATGGTGATGTAGTAGGTCAGCTTCTTCGCGGATTCAAGGACCTGTCCGTTGAACTTGACCTCTCCGACGCTGATTGCGCGACCGCTTCCCAGGCCGCCCAGCCAACCGAGGAAAAATCCAACCAGTTGCCACATGGCATCGAGTCCGAGACAACCCGGCATAACCGGGTCGTTTTCAAAATGGCACTTGAAAAACCACAGGTCGGGTTTGATATCGAACTCTGCCTCTATCTCACCCTTTCCATG
>CAZCVU010000052.1:0-10350 GCA_964501745.1 uncultured Flavobacteriales bacterium
GGTTGATCTCGGTCTCCGGCAGTCCGCGTAAACCCATGGTCGGTTCGCGCCGGCCAATCTCTAAGCCTTTGGTCTTTCCGGAGGACTCGTCGATGGCGATAAATCCACCGATACCCTGCTCGACAGTGCCGTCGAACACGCGGGCAAAGATCAAGTGTAGCTTCGAGACGCCGCCGCCCGTAATCCAGTGCTTCTTGCCATTGATCAGATAACTTGAGCCGTGACGGTCGGCCCGCGTCGTCATCTCACTCGCAGCGCTTCCAGCTTCCGGTTCGGTAATGCAAATTGCCGGCTTGTCGCCAGCCAGCACGAGTCGCGCGGCGAGGGCTTTCTGAGCCTCGGAGCCATACGCCATGATGGCACCGATGGCTCCCATATTGCCCTCAACGACAATTCGCGCGGTCGAACCGCAGACTTTCGCCATCTCCTCGATGACCAATACCGCCTCCAGGTAGCCCAGACCTGCGCCACCATGGCTCTTCGGAATGGTCATTCCCATAAATCCAGCTTCCGTGAGCGCCGCAACGTTGTCCCACGGATACTCTTCGCTGCGATCGACCTCGGCCGCCCTCGGACCAACCACCTCCTCGGCCAGCGCCCGCGCCCGCGTCTGGAGCTGTTGTTGCTCAGGGGTTAAGCGATACATCTGCTTTCCACCGACAATAACTCCTGATTGATCGTCCCGGTATCCGGGCTCAGTCTACTCAGGCGAGCAGCTCCGCCGCAATGTGCCAACCCTGTACCACGACCAATTGGCCAGCGAATCACGGCCGGGCATGGTGTAGGGTCGGCAGACCAGTCCTTTCGATAAATTCCGTGCCATGAAGCTTACCGGTCTCGAATCCTCTCCCCTCAGGGGCATTGCCTGCATGGTCGCGGGGTTTGCGTTGCTCACGCTCAACGATGCGGTGCTCAAGTGGCTGACCGCAAGTTACCCGACTGGCCAGATCGTCTTCATGCGAAGCATCTTCGTGATGATCCTGGTGGGGGTGATTGCTTGGCGCTTTGGCGGCCTGCAAACGCTACGCGTTGTCAACCTGCGCGGCCAACTCGTGCGGGCCGGCACAATGACCGTGGCGACACTGCTGTTTGTCACCTCGTTGCGGCTGATGCCGTTGGCGGACGCGATCGCGATTGCATTTGCTGCGCCGCTCTTTGTCACGGCGCTGGCCCGTCCATTGTTGGGTGAGCATGTCGGCTGGCGCCGCTGGGCGGCCGTACTGGTCGGCTTTGGCGGTGTCTTGGTGATGTTTCGCCCGACCGGTGAGGCTGTGCGCCTGGTGGCTCTCCTGCCGCTTGGCGTGGCGTTGGCCAGTGCGCTTAAGGACATAGTTACGCGGCGCATAACGGCAACCGAATCCTCGGTTGCGATTCTTTTCATCACGACACTCGTACTGGCTGCCGCCGGACTCGTGACCGTGGTCGGTGGCTGGCGCGCGATCACGCTGTTCGACTTTGGCCTGTTCGCGGTCGGTGGCTTTCTTCTGGGAGGTGCCCAATACCTCACCATCGAAGCATTCCGCTACGCCGAGGCAGCCGTTGTGGCGCCCTTCGAATACTCGGCGGTGTTGTGGGCCATACTTTATGGGTTCTTGATCTGGGGCGATGTGCCCGACCGCTGGATCATCTCCGGTTCGGCGATCGTTATCGCCAGTGGACTCTACATTCTCCACCGCGAGTCCCGAGGACGTTCCTAGGCCTACCACAGGGCCTAATCTTAGGCATTCGCCAGCGCCGACCAGATCGTTTCGGGTGGACGAGCGAAATGCCATTCAAAGGTGTCGCCGTAGACCTTGACCATGTCTCGAGCCCGGGTGGCGGCGTGCTTGTCGGCCGTCATCCTATCTCTAATTTCAGGCATGGTAGCAAGCAGCTGAGGGGACGATCGTCGGTCCTTCGCCGCTCTAAGTGCGGCAGACACGCGTCGAATCCGCCGTCATTAATCTGTCGGATGGGGACCGTTGAGCGGGTGATCTTCATCCAATTCAAGGAGCGCGCGGCGGGTTTCGACCGACAGCAGATAAAGCGCCTCGAGTTCACTGTATGTCCGTGGAGTCTTACGGTCGGCTGTTTCGCGGGTGCGGCTCGGTCGCCCGACAGGCGTGATGTCGAGCGGCTCTGATGTTCGTTGAGCCGGCCTCGGGCGACGGACCCTGATCGGGTTGACCGGAATCGGTACGTTCGCGGATCCCGGCGGAACGATCGGCGAAATTGCCATCATTTCTCATAAATAATGGCGTCTTCCGCTTTTTCTAGCGCGACGCGGCCGCGCGGCGTCACTCGGCCGCGCTTAACAGCGCATCGCGACCGTGCGGCACGGCAAAATCCAGGTCCGGACCCAGGGGCACGATCAGCGTCGGATTCACCGTCTCGTGACTGCCGTAATAGTGGTGCTTGATATGGAATAGGTCGACCGTCTCCGCAATGCCGGGGAACTGATAGAGTTCCCGCGTGTAACCCCACAAGTTTGGGTAGTCGACGATGCGGCGGATGTTGCACTTGAAGTGGCCGTGATAAACCGCGTCGAAGCGGATCAATGTCGTGAACAATCGCCAATCCGCTTCGGTAATCCGGTCGCCCGCAACATAGCGTTGGCGACTCAACCGGTCTTCCAGCCAGTCGAGCGTCTCGAAAAGTTCGCTGACGGCCCCTTCGTAGGCTTCCTGCGTCGTTGCGAAACCCGAGCGGTAGACCCCATTGTTGACGGTGTTGTAAATGCGATCGTTAACCTGATCGATTTCCGCTACGAGCTCGGCTGGATAGTAGTCAGGGCCACTCGCTCCAACGCCGTCAAAGGCGCTATTGAACATACGGATGATCTCCGGCGACTCGTTGTTGACGATCGTCGAAGCTTCTTTGTCCCAGAGCACCGGTACGGAGACCCGCCCGGAGTATGTCGGCTCTGCCGCAGCGTAGATCTGGTGCATGTATTCCGCCCCGACAACGGAGTCTGGAATTACCCCATCCGCATCATGGAACGACCAGCCATACTCGCCCATGTAGTGATGTACGACCGAGAGCGAGATCTTATCCTCTAGCCCCTTGATCTTGCGCATGATGAGGGTTCGGTGGGCCCATGGGCAGGCCAGCGAAATATACAGGTGGTAACGTCCGGCTTCGGCTTTGAAGCCACCCTTCCCCGATGGACCGGCCGCCCCGTCGGCTGTGATCCAGTTGCGGAAATAGGGCTCGGCGCGAACGAATTCCCCACTCAGTTGCCGGCGCTCGTTGCGGTCCACTACACGCCAAACACCGTCGATCATCAATCCCATTGCTTCGTTTCCCATTGTGCGGCGAAGGCTGTCGCCGATATGTCTCGGAGCTGCGGCTCAATGTAAGGGAGCTACTGCCGACTCGCGATCATAACAGCGACCAGACGCTGCCGTAAGGCAGGCGGCTAGTCGCCCTCTCGCCGCCACGCCGCCGCTGTGGCGCCCAAAGCCAGAAGCAGGATAACCAACGCGGGCATCAGCGGTATCTGGCTAATTCCGGTCACCACATAGTCGCCATTAGCAACCAGCCCGATCCAGCCTTGACCCGCTGCCCGGCGAGCCGGCCGCACGTTTCTGACCGTCGGTACGCCTCGGTTAAGCCAGCGTGTGACACCGCCTACCGGCTCAATTCTGGGTGCCAGCAGATCCGCGCTGGCGCGCATGTCGGCCAGTTCGAGAGAATTGAGCGCCCCGGCGGCGGCCATCGTCACCCTATCACCGTCGCTGATGCGATAGAGGCCCGCTGCGTCAATCGGTAGGCTTGCCCGATACTCGCCGGGCGAACTCTCTTCTGGCCGTACGACAAGCCGTCGACCATCGGGAAACGTTACCTCGACACCCTTCTCTTGGCGATCCACATTCCGTCGGATGATCTCCAAACTGTCGTTGTCCACCCGGGCGCGGAGATCGTTCTCCTCCAGTTCAGGCTCCTTCATCAGCCAGTGGGCGAGCCGTCGCAGCAGTTCTGCCTGTGGACCGCCGCCCTCGAAGCCGCGTGCCCATAGCCATATGTGATCGCTGTTGAGCTGCGCGATGCGGCCCTCGCCGACCCTGTCGAGTATCAGCAACGGCCGCCCTTCGATGCCTGACATCAGGACTCGGCCGCGTGCCGCTTCGGTATCGATCTGGCGGAACCAGCGGCCCCAACCTGGTTCGCCAAACCCCTTTCCATCCGATCGCGCGGGCCCTCCGGGCAACCGCATGGTTACCGGATGCCGGTGTCCCATGTCCGTGATCTGCGGCCTGAATCGCCGTTCGTAGATGGCGCCAGTCGGTTCACCAGGAAGCACACCGCCCAGCGGTGTACGAAAGATGCTGAACGGGCCAGCGAAGGTTGGTCCAACAGCCTCCAGAAGTGCACCGCCGCGGGCCACATAGTCGGCGATGTTCTGAAGATAGACCGGTGGTAGCACGCCGCGCCGTCGATAGCGGTCGAAGATCACCAGATCGAATTCGTCGATCTTGACCTCGAACAATTCACGTGTCGGGAATGAGATCAAAGACAACTCGTTGATCGGCGTGCCGTCCTGCTTTTCGGGCGGCCGCAGAATCGTGAAATGAACGAGGTCGACCGAGGGGTCAGACTTGAGGAGATTGCGCCACGTGCGTTCGCCCGCGTGGGGTTCACCCGAGACCAGCAACACTCGCAAGCGGTCCTGCACACCGTTGACTTGGATAACGGCGCGGTTGTTGATCAGTGTCAATTCTCTGGGACCGCTCTCAACCGATAGTTCGAGGACCGACAGACCACGGCGATCAAGCGTGATGGCGAACGTGGCATCGATGCCGACCGGCAGTTCATTGGTCTGCGAGTCGGTGCCATTGAGTCGAACGGTGAGCTTTGCGAAGCTGCTTTCGCCTGTGTCGGGACTTCCATTGTCCTCGATGCGCACCGTCATCAGCAGTTCCTTACCGACAATGCCGTAGCTCGGAGCTTCAAGGACGACGAGCCGACGGTCGCCTTCGTCCTGATCACCGGTGAGAAGCACATGCACCGGCGCCGGGAAACCTGCGCCACGAAGGTCGTCGGGGACATCGTGGACCTGACCGTCTGTGATGATGACCGCACCGGCGAGGCGCCGCGGCGGCACGTCGCTCAGCAGTCTTATGAGTGGTCCGAACAGGCGGGTTCCTTCGCTGGCCGAGGCGACCGAATCATGCTCGATGCGGATGGTGCGTACTTCGAGCGTGTCCTCCATGACCTTAAGGCGGCGTTGCAGCTCGCCAAGAGCAAACTCCGCCTGCGCGCGGCGTGCGCCCACGTTCTGGCTCGGCGTTGCATCGACAACGACGGCGGCAACATCTTTCAACGGCTTGCGTTGCTCGTCGACGATCGCCGGATTGACCAGGGCGGCTATCAGTGACGTAGCGGCAAGGCCGCGCCACAGCACGCCCTTTGCGCGGCGATAGACGGCAAATAAGAACAGCCCCAGTGCGGCCAGGCCCAACGGTGCGATGACTGCCCAGGGGAGAAGGGGTGCGAAGCTTATTGCCGTGCCGCCCATCGCCTACTGCCCCAGCCGTTCGAGTATGGCCGGCACATGGACCTGATCCGACTTATAGTTTCCGGTCAATGTG
This sequence comes from uncultured Flavobacteriales bacterium, assembly GCA_964501745.1. GTDB lineage: Bacteria > Pseudomonadota > Alphaproteobacteria > UBA8366 > CAVOAK01 > CAVOAK01. Next base: position 5,571 of record CAZCVU010000052.1, read on the forward strand.
TACATCATCAGGTTTACGCCGAACCGAAGCGCCATCTCGCGTTGTCGCTCGCCCCCGGGGACAACTGGAAACATCGGCTGACCGGATCGATCCAGTGCCCAGGCGCTCGCCCAATCGTTACTGCCGACGATGATGCGGGCCACACCGTCATTGATGTTTTCGCCCGGTATTTCAATCCATACCCGGCCACCAGCCCAGCGGCCGGGGAAGTCCTGCAGCAAATAGAAGGACTTGGTAAGCACGTGATCGGCGGGAACCGGCGTAAGCTGTGGCACGCCAAGCCGGCGTGCCAGGTTGCGTAAGGCGCGGCTGGAGGGTCCAAGACCGCTGCTTCCGCCTTGGTTTCGGGTATCGAAAAGAATCGTGCCCCCACCGTCAAGAAATCGACTGATGCGGCTTACCGTTTCCACTGACAGCGACGGACTTTGCGTCGTGATAGGCCAATAAAGAAGCGGAAAGAACGCGAGCTCGTCGAACTCCAGATCCACGCCAATAGGCGGCGCCGCCTCGATCGCGGTGCGAAGGTTTAGGGTTAGACTCAAACCCTCGAGCCCGGCCCGACTGATGTCGTCAATTGTACTATTCCCGGTCAATACGTAGGCGAGGTGCGTGCTGAGCGTCGCGTCGAGGCCGAGCCGTTCGCTCTCGGTCACCGATTGCGCGCGCGCATCGGCCACGGCCAACGACGCGAGTATCGAACCGGTGATGATCGCCGCCATCCCTTCGCGCCACTGCAACAGCCTGCGTGGTATGAGACCGCGCATTGCCAGGGCAATCATCGTGTCGGCCAGAAGCAGCGCCAATACGATAGCGAGGATGGACGGTTTGAGGTCGACTTCGGTGGCGCGCTCGTAGCGGTCAACAACGACGCCAGACGGAAGATCCGCGAGGGGCTCTAGGGACTCGAGATCGGGCGCCAGATTCAATGCACGACGTGTTTCCTCTGTTCCGTAGTACCCGGGCGGTGTCTGGGAGGAAACCACGGAATCGGCGAAATCCTGCGCCGCAATCGACCTTGCAGCCGGCGGCGGGGCGGCTAGCAGGCCGAAGCCATCCAACGATTCGAGTGGCGCCAGTGGCTGCTCACCCTCGCCGGCGACGCCGCGGCTCATCCGCGCAATGCGCTGCAGCATCTCCACGAATAGTCCGGACAGTGCCAAATTCGACCAATCGGTGTTGGATGTCGTGTGAACCAGGACCAGCCAGCCGTCGCCACGTCGCTCGGCGGTGACTAATGGCGTCCCGTCGGCCAGTTTTGCCCAGGTCTTCTGACCCAGATCCAGCGATGGCTCGGCGAGAACTTGGCGACTGACGGTTACGTCGCCGGGTATGATAAGGCCGAAGAACGGGCTCGCCCGATCGAACGGCGCAAGCCGCGCCGGCGTTGTCCACTGCATGGATCCTTCAAGTGCCCGGCCGCCGCGGCGCAACGCTACTGGCACGAGGTCGTGGTCCGTACTCTGGGCGAGGTTCGGACCGGCGAACCGCAATAGTAGGCCGCCGTCACGAATCCATCCGTCGAGGCGCGTCCGGTCGGTAGTGTCGAGAGATTGTCCGTCGGGAATTATGGTGACCGCATTGCCGCCATCAAGCAGGCTGGACACATCACCCTGGCGCACTTCACCGAACGGCGCGACCGCACGATCGATAAAATAGAGTTCGTTGAGGAGCGATGGTCCACTGTCCAGCGGGCTGCTTGTCAGTAGGCCGATCGGTCGCCTGCGCCAACGCTCATCGAGAAGTACGACAGCTCCGGCCGTAGTCTCTCCCTCGATTTCAATACGCGCGAGTTCGTTGCGTAATTCGACAGGCAAGGAAAACGTCACGTACGTTTCGCTTGCGCCGGCTGGAAAGACAGCACTCTCGCGCGCGAGCAGGCGCCCATCGACGGCAATGGCCCTCAAGTCCGCGACTTCTTCGATGTCGATTTCGGCGCGCCGCACGGTTACCGTGAGCGCTCTCTCGTCCGCCGGCGGCGGCAGCACGAGCCGGGGCAGCGCCACCGGATCCGGGACAACAACCCGCAAGCCACCGAGACGCTGCAGCAGCTCGGCGAATGACACGGCGACCGGGCCATCCAGACCATCGCTCAACCAGACGGCTGTCGCCGATCCGGCTATCTCAAGCTTCTGTATCGCCTTTAGCGCTTGCGCCCTGTCGGTTGGCCACGGTTTTGGCTTTATCGCCTCGACAAGGCTGCGTGCCGTCGCAGGTTGCTGTGCGTTGCTGGCGTCGGGAGGGCGTCCCTGTTGGCTTACCGCGGTCGTGAGAACGATGACAGCACGTCCGTTGCGCTCCGCTTGATCGAGTACCTGGTCCATCGCTTTCTGACGCGCTGACCAGTCGCGGGCGGCAGCCCAGCCATCGTCGACAACCAAAATCATCGGACCGTTGCCGGTAAGATCGGCACCGGGATTCAAGAGTGGATGTGCGAGCGCAACAATCAGCAAGGCGGCGGCTACAAGCCGTAGTAGAACGAGCCAAAGCGGTGTTTGCGACGGCGTCTCTTCGGAGCTTTCCAGGCCCAACAGCATGCGGACAGCGGGAAACCGGATCTGGCGCGGACTCGGTGGCGTTATGCGCAGCAACCACCACAATGCCGGCAGCAGAACAAGCGCCAGCAGTATCCACGGCGCGGCGAAGGCAAGGGGACCGAGCTCGAGCATCGTGCTAGTCCCTGGCGACCTGCGCCAAAACCGAATAGAGCGTCAGCAGCATTGTCTCAGGCGGACTGTCGGTGTGATGAACATGAAACCCCCAGCCAGCACGCTGTGCGATATCGCGCAAGCCCGCCCGGTGTTCCTCCAACCGGTGCATATAGCCGTCGCGAATTGATTCCACGCGCCCAATCAAGGCATCCAGGTCACTTTCGAGATCGGCAAACTGTACACGGCCGCGAAATGGCAGCGTTTCTTCGGCGGGATCCAGCACCTGTATCATCTGTCCGGCGACGCCGCGGGCCGCAATCTCCATGATGGCTGATCTGAGCAAGGGCAACGGCGCCAGAAAATCGCCGAACAAGATCACCTGTGCGTACCGGGGAAGCTGTTCGTAGGGCGGTGAATTCTCGGCGCTTTTGTCGTCCTTTAACGCCAAATTGGATAGCCGGTTGAAGGCTGCCTTGCCGCTTGCCGGCGGGATTCCAGTGCCAAGCAATGTAAAGCGTTCACCGCCACGCATCATGATCGATGCGGTCGCCAGCAGAAGCAGGGCCGCACGGTCAGCCTTGGTTGGCAATTGATCGCTCGATCGGTAATCCATCGAGGGTGAGGTATCGTGCCACAGCCAAACACTCTGTGCTGCCTCCCACTCGGTCTCGCGGATAAAGACTGCCTGGCTCTTGGCGGACTGCCGCCAGTCAATTGCGCTCGCCGAATCGCCGGATTGATATCGTCTGAATTGCCAGAACGTCTCGCCCTGACCCACCCGGCGCCGACCGTGGACGCCTTGGGCCACGGTCGCGGCAACGCGGTCCGCAGCGATCAGCAGCGGCGGCAGGGTGGATGCCAGCTGTTCCGCACGCTGTCTTGCTTCTAAATGATGGATCGTTGCAGCCATTGCCGATGTGATGTCAGTGGGTCGGTGCTGGGTCGGGCGTCAGCGTCAGGCCAACGGCTGGCACACGAGTTCGATGATGCGATCGACCGTAAGACCCTCGGCACGGGCTGCAAAGTTCAACGCCATCCGATGGCGTAAAACCGGTCCGGCGAGAGCAATGACGTCGTCGACTGACGGCGCCAGCCGGCCATCGATCAGCGCGCGAGCTCGGCATGCCAACATCAAAGCCTGACTGGCACGAGGACCCGGTCCCCATGCAACGTGAGCGATTACGTCCTGGATATCGCTGGTTTCAGGACGTCCGGCACGGACGATTTGTAAGATGGCGTCGACGACGCTCTCACCTACGGGAATGCGGCGGACAAGGTTCTGCGCCGCGATCAACTCCTGGCTGGAAAGCACCGCAGGAGGTGGAGCCTGCTCGTCACCCGTTGTAATCAACATCATGCGCCGCTCCGATTCGATCTCGGGATAACTGACGTCTACTTGCAGTAGAAATCGGTCGAGCTGCGCTTCAGGGAGCGGATAGGTGCCCTCGTGCTCAAGTGGGTTCTGCGTCGCGAGCACATGGAAGGGGCTCGGCAGAATGTGGTCGTGTCCAGCTACGGTTACCCTTTGCTCCTGCATCGCCTGAAGCAGCGCCGATTGCGTTCGTGGACTGGCACGGTTGATCTCGTCCGCCATCAGCAGCTGGCTAAAGACCGGGCCCTTTATGAAGCGGAAATGCCGTTGTCCGCTGTCAGACTCTTCAAGCACTTCCGAACCCAGAATGTCTGCCGGCATTAGATCTGGCGTGAATTGCACCCGACGGTCTTCGAGACCAAGCACTTGTCCCAAAGTTTCCACAAGGCGCGTCTTCCCGAGGCCGGGAACCCCGATCAGCAGTGCGTGGCCGCCGCACAGCAAGGTTATCAGCGTCTGGTCAACAACCGCGCTTTGGCCGAAAATCACACGGCCAACATGTTCGCGCGCTTCGGCCAAGCGACGTCCAAACTGCTGAATCTCGGTAATCAGTTGCTGGCCGGCGTCGTCGTCGTTACGCGTGGCAGGGCTGGCATCGGTTGGACTCACAACCTATTCTCCCATTTGTCCGAAAAGATTGGCAAAGCATGAGGCCCGAAAGGTGCCCACGCAACCCCCGAATTCCCGTGATCTCGGCGAATTGATGCAGATCGAGGCCGTGCCTTCTCCCTTGGTTCTTGTTGTCGAACCGGCTCGTCGA
>CAZCVU010000053.1:0-10322 GCA_964501745.1 uncultured Flavobacteriales bacterium
GGTCGACACTGACCGCGCCAGCCAGGTTGTTTGGCAGCGCGAAGCCATTTGCCAGACCAAGAAAATACACCGGACCTACGATCGCTGCGATGCCGATATGTCCTGTAAGCGCAATGCCGACCATTGTTACCATGGCCGATACCGCGATCAGGTTTCCCGCCACGATAAGCTGGTCGATGCTGTACTTGTAGGTTAGCCGGCTGACAATAAAGTTCCCGGTAATGAAGCCGGCCGGCATGAACAATGTGAAATAACCCAGCAGGTCGGGCGTCAAACCCATGATCTGGATGACGACGATCGGTGCACTTGAAAAGAAGGCAAAGAATCCGGCTGTAAGGAATGCTCCGTTGAAGGCGTAGCTCAGATAAGTCGGCGAACTCAGCAGCCGCACATACCCACCAAGCATGCTGAATGGGCGAGCGCCGCCAGCGCTTCTGCGATAGTGGGTTTCACGCAAACGTGCCCAGGAAACGACAAAGGCGACCGCACAGGCGATGACCATAAAGGCGAAGTTGGCACGCCAACCGAACATGACGTGCAATTGTCCGCCGAGCAGCGGTGCCAGGGCCGGTGCCAAGCCCATGGCCATGCCAAGATAGGCCATGACCCTGGCGCTTTCGGTTCGGTCATAGACGTCGCGCACGATGGCACGGGTCAATACAACGCCCGCACAGGCGCCGAATGCCTGAACGATTCTCGCTGCGATCAGAAATTCGATCGAGGGTGCCAGCGCGCAGGCAATGCTTGCAAAAAAGAACACCACCAGGGCGCTCAATAACGCTGGCCGGCGACCAAACCTGTCGGAGAGCGGGCCATAGATCAACTGCGAGATTGCAAAACCGATCAGATAGAGCGTCAGAGTGAGTTGAACGCGACCCATGCCGGTATCGAGAGCTTCTGCAATCGCTGGCATCGAAGGAATGTAGATGCTGATCGCGAGCAAGCTCGTGCCGACGATCAGGAGGAGCAGCAGGATCGAGGGCCGGTAAGGTACGGCGGTTTCGGTTGCAGACATTTCGGGGCCGAAAGGGTGAGGACTGCCCTCTCATAGAGGCGAATTGACCGGCTGAACAGGATTATCGCCCAGCAACCGATGCTGTTGGTCGCGGCGACCTTAGATCGCACTCCGGTCGGCTGCTATGGCGTCTTACGCGGAATGCAACCGCTTGCCGCACCGGCCCGCACAATCCGCGTACAGAAGGCCCGCACCTCCGCCACGGTTGCAAAGGAGCCCGTCATGAGGCGGAAAAACACACCTTTTTGGCCGCCAAGATCGATGCGTTGGATCACCGGTGCATATCCTTCAAACTGCGACGGGTAAGCGGTGGCCATGGCGCGCCAACCGTCGAGGGAACGCGCCCGGCTGCGATACGCTGCAAGTTGAGCCCGGTATGTCACGGCTGTCGCAACGGGGACCGCCGGAACGGTTGTCGCGACGGGGGCCGCCGGAACGGTTGTCGTCACAGGAGCAGCCGGCACCGCTGTCGCGACAGGATCCGCCGGAACAACAGCCGGTGTAACGCTCGGCGCGACAGCCGGTGCCACGGCGGAACTCTGCGCCAGAGGTTCTGCTGCAGGTTCCTCGGGACGCAGCGCAGCAATTGCCACTTTCTCTTTCTGCGCGGCTGCATTCTCCTCTGCTAGGGCGGTAGCCTGGGATACAACCGGCTGTTCGGCTGCGGTGTCGATGCCGGCTCGACAGCGGGTTCAGCAGCGTCAGCCACCTCGCTGGCCGTCACGTCGCTGGCCGCCACTTCAGGCTTATCTAATACGTCTGCAGCCGCAGGCACGCGCGGTGCCAGCAGCACGATCCTTGCCTTCGCTTGTTCGTGATGCTGTGCGGCAGCCTTGCCGTACCAGCGGACGGCTTCGTTGATGTCCTGGCTGACGCCAAACCCGGCTTCATACATCGCTGCGAGGTTGAACTGGGCGTTCGGCAACTCCTGTTCGGCAGCCCGCCGGTACCACCTGGCCGCTTCCTCGTAATTCCGCTCGACGCCTCGCCCTTGATCGTACATCCAGCCCAGATTGTTCTGTGCAACGGCGAATTCTTGCAGTGCCGACAGGCGATACCAACGCACGGCTTCGAAGTCATCGCGCGGCGTACCGAGTCCTTCGGCATACATCAGTCCGACATTGTTCTGCGCTTCCGGCAAACCCTGGTCGGCGGCGAGGCGGTACCACTTAAGGGCTTCTATGTGATCCTGCTGCACGTCTTTGCCCTGAGCGTATCGAAGGCCCAAGTTGTTCTGTGCGACGGCGTTGCCTTGCTCTGCCAAAGCGGTCAGCGTCTCAATGCCGACCGGCGGTACGTCGAGGTTCTGCGCAGCGGTATTCGCGACGCTCAGAAAGACCGCGAAGGCGACAAGCGGCATCAATGCCTTCGCCGTACCGCGTGAAGATCGATGCCTCATCGAATTGCTTCCGACATTGCGCCGACGAGCAGGCCGGTCTGCGTCCAGTCTAGCGAAACGAACATCATTAGGCTGGCGGCGGCGACGGCGACACCATAAGGAATGCCGTCTGCTGCGGTGAAATACCGGTTTGCCCAGGGTGGGATCAGCGCGATGCTCGTCATGCGCTTGGCGACCACCCAAGATAGCGCAAGCACGCCACCTGCAAGCGCGGTCAGCAAAAGGAATGACGGTAGATGCGCCCATCCCATCCATAGGCTTGCAGTGGCAATCAGCTTTGCGTCGCCGCCGCCGATCAATCCACGGAAAAACAGGATTGCAACCGCAATCAGGACAGCGCCACCGGCGCTGATGTGCATGAGCGCTGCAATTGACCAAAGATTTCCTTCGGCCACGGCGGCCAGCAAAAAGCCGATCACTACGGCAACCGGAATCCAGTTTGGAATTGTGAAACTGAACAGATCGCGCAGGGCTGCGTAGGTCATACAGGCAGGAAAGGACCACACGGCAGCAAGGTAAATGGCATGGGACACCGACGCAAACCATGGGGACATATCCATCGCCCCAGCTTATGGACGAAACCGCGACGACGCCAGACTAGCGCATCGAGTCGAGGGGTTCAAAAGCGTTGAAGGAAGCGAACCAGCCTTTTCGTACGTTCGCTGAACAAGCTAGGTGTGAAATAGCTTCCTGCCGCCCTTTTTCCGACTTCCGACAGCGTCGGATAGGGTGCGATCAGCCCTGCCATCTTGCCTATTTTCTGACGCTCGCTGATCGCAAGAACCCATGGCATGATCAACTCGCCTGCATGTGCGCCGACGATCGTCGCGCCCCGAATCCGCCCGCGGCGGCCGGTGACGACTTTGATCATGCCGTCGATTTGATGCTCCGCTTGCGCACGGTCGTTTTCGGCAAACGGCCAGCGCAACACGCGCAGGTCATCGCCGAACCGCTCACGGCTTTGCTCTTCGGTGATGCCGACTTGGGCAAACTCCGGCTCGGTAAACGTGACCCAGGGAACGGCATCGTAGCTTACCTTGGCCGGCAACATGAACAGGGCGTTGCGGATGACAATGCCGGCGTGATAGCCGGCGATGTGGGTAAACTGGTAAGGGCTGGCGACGTCGCCAATTGCGAAGATCCTCTTATTCGTTGTGCGCAGCCGCGTGTCGACCTCAATGCCTTTCGACGAGTATCGAACACCGGCGGCGTCGAGATTTAGGCTATCAAGGTTGGCGCTGCGTCCGGCTGCGACGAGCAAATGAGTGCCCTCTATCCTTAGAGTCTTGCCGCCGGCTTCGGCGATGACAATCAGGCGTTCACCGCTCTTCTCGACCTTTTCCACGGCGGTGTCCTCGTGGATCGTAATACCTTCCACCAGCAGTTGTCGGCGGACAAACTCGATAGCTTCGGCGTCGTTGCGACCCAGAAGCTTGAACATCTCGACAATCGTGACATCGGCGCCAAGCCGGCGATGGGCTTGGGCAAGCTCGGCGCCAATGGCGCCGCCACCAATGACGATTAGGTGCTCGGGACTCCTATCGAGGTCGAACATGCTCTCGTTGGTGAGGTAGGGAACCTCAGCGAGGTCGGGAATCGGTGGGATCATCGGCGACGAACCGGTGGCGACAACGAAGCGGCGGGCCCGGATATGCCGGCCGCCCGCGATTACGCTGCGAGGTCCTGAAAACCGCGCCTCCTCAAGGATCACCTCAACCCCCAGCCCTTCGAAGCGCTCGACCGAATCGTTTGGCTCGATGGCGGCGATAACGCCTTTCACATGGTCGCGGACGGCGCTGAAGTCGATCTCCGGCTCGTGATCCTTGATCCCGAAGCGGCGACCATGTCGCATCGCGTGCGCAGCCTTGGCCGCCGCGATCAGGGCTTTGGATGGCACACAGCCATAATTCAGGCAATCGCCGCCCATCTTATGCCGTTCGATCAGCACTGTCTTGGCACCCATCATCGATGCGCCGGCGGCCACCGAAAGTCCGCCTGACCCGGCGCCGATGACACAGATATCGGCTTGAATGTCGTCGCTCATTTTAGCGATATCCACATGCCGCACGCGGGCTTTGCATCAGGACAACTTTGTTTAGGCATGGCGGGTGGTCCGGTTGACTAGAGTCTGGTCGCGTGGGTATCAGGCCAGCGTTTTCGAGGCGATTTCGTAAGTGCCACGCGACAACCCCTGCTTGCCCAGCACTCGTTCGATCTCAGTCTTGATCAGCGCTTGGCGGCCGCCATCGTAGCGCCGCCATTGCCCGAACGGTGCGAGCAAGCGCGCCGCGACTTGCGGGTTCAGCGCGTCAAGTTCGAGCACCCGGTCGGTGAGGAAGCGGTAACCCGATCCATCGGCTGCGTGAAACCTGAGCGCGTTAGCTGACGCGAAGGCACCGATCAGGGCCCGCACCCGGTTCGGATTGTGCAGCGAGAAAGCATCGTGTGCCAACAGCGCCTCGACCGCATCGAGTGTGCCGGCAAGCGAGGAAATCGCCTGTATCGCGAACCACTTGTCGAGCACAAGCGCGTCCTCCCGCCAGCGCCGGTAGAAATCGTCCAGGGCTTCTGCTCGGGCCGGATGATCGATATCAGCCAACAGGCTCAGGGCCGCCATTCGGTCGGTCATATTATCGGCGTTGCTGTACTGGGCGACACAAAGGTCCAGCATCTCCGTTTCATCGAGTGAGGTCAGGTAGTGGAGCGTTTCACTCCGCAAGCTGCGCCGACCGGCTTCCAAGGCGTCCGGGGAATAGGGTCGATTGCTTGAATGCGCGTGATAGGAGGCAAGGAGTGGCTCTGCAAGCTGTTGCGCAACCACGCGGCGCAGGCTTTCGCGGGCCCAGTGGACCGCCTCGACATCGACCACATCCATCTGATCGCCAATATAGGCCTCGCTCGGTAGCCGGATCGCTTCCGCAACAAAGGCGCGTTCTGGCTGGTCGTCGGCGAGCAGCGCGCCAACCGCATTTACGTAAAGGCGCGTGTCGGGATATCCCTCGCCATCCGTGTGCTCTGTGCCGGTCTGATGTGTCGCCACCGCCTCCAGCAGCAACTCCATGGCCATTTGTTGACCTGCTTCCCATCGATTGAAGGGGTCGGTGTCGCGCGCAAACAGCATGGCGCGATCTTGTTGGCCGATCGCCGCCCTCAGTTTGACTGGTGCCGAAAATCCGCGCAACAGCGATGGGATCGGCCGCTCATCCAGACCAGTGAAATGAAATGTCTGACGCGATTTGTGCATCTCTAGCATGCGGGTTCCGCGAGCTGCTGCAGCCCCCGTATCTGTCTCCAAACGTAGCGGTAAATCGTTGCCGGCCCGGTCAAGCAGCCCGATCGCCAACGGCAAGTGAAACGGTTTCTTCGCGGTCTGGCCAGGTGTCGCCGGACAGCTCTGTTTGACGGTTAGCGTATAGCTGGTCGTCGCCTGATCGTAGGCATCGCTGACGGTAATCTCTGGCGTGCCGGCCTGGTCGTACCAAAGCGCGAACTGGCTCAGATCCTGGCCCGACGCATCGGCCATCGCCGCGAGAAAATCCTCGATCGTTACCGCTTGTCCATCGTGGCGTTCAAAGTAGAGAGCGAGGCCTTTGCGAAATGCTTTGGCGCCGATCAGGGTGTGCACCATCCGCACGACTTCTGCGCCCTTTACGTAGACGGTTGCAGTATAGAAGTTATTGATTTCAATATAAGATCCAGGTCGTACGGGATGTGCGAGTGGCCCCGCATCCTCGGGAAACTGGGCGGCCCGAAGGGTGCGTACGTCGGCAATGCGCTTGACCGCCCGCGAGCGCATATCGGAGGAGAATTCCTGGTCCCGGAAGACGGTGAGACCTTCCTTGAGGCTGAGTTGGAACCAGTTGCGGCAGGTCACTCGGTTGCCGGTCCAGTTGTGGAAGTATTCGTGGGCGACCACCGCTTCGATGCCGGCGAAATCGCTGTCCGTGGCGGTATCCGGCTTCGCCAGGATGTATTTGGCGTTGAAGATGTTGAGGCCTTTGTTTTCCATTGCCCCGAAATTGAAGTCGCTGACGGCAACGATCATGAAGATATCGAGGTCGTACTCGAGCCCGAACGTCTCTTCGTCCCACCGCATCGCCCGCTTGAGCGAGTCCATCGCGTAGGCGCAGCCGTCTTCGTTTCCCGGTTCAACATAGATCTTGAGCGCCACATCGCGCCCAGACGCTGTCGTGAAACTGTCTTCAACCACGGCCAGATTGCCTGCCACCAACGCGAACAAGTAGGACGGCTTGGGGAAGGGATCGTGCCACTTCGCCCAGTGACGTCCATTCTCCAATCTGCCCTCTTCCAGCTTGTTGCCGTTGGACAACAATGCCGGATAGCGCTCCTCGTCAGCCGTGATGGTGGTGGTGTAGGTGGCCATCACGTCCGGGTGGTCGGGAAAGTAGGTGATCGCGCGGAAGCCTTCTGCCTCGCACTGTGTGCAGTAATTTCCACCGGATTTGTAAAGGCCTTGGAGCGAGGTGTTCTCCTGCGGTTTGATGGCCGTTTTGATCTCGAGCGTAAAGCGGTCCGGCGGGGAGGAGATTGTCAGCCTCTCCGAGTCACATTCGAAATCGTCCTGTCCCAGCGACTTGCCGTCGAGTTCGATCGAGACGAGCTCAAGTTCGCGACCGTCGAGAAGGAGCGGCTGCCCGCTGGCGCCCGGCAATAGGGATATGGACAGCCGCGACGTTACACGCGTCACCTCTTCCTCGAGGTCGAATCGCAGGTCCACCGTATCGAGCCGATAGCCTGGCGATCGGTAGTCCTGCAGAAGGATCGGCTGGAGATTGCGGCGCGTCAGCGAAACGTCAATGGATTAAGCCTGAACGAAGGTGGTGCGCCGATAGGTCGCGCCCGATCCCGCTCCCCGCCATGGAGAACCACCATTTTAGCGTCTATAATTCTGGCGCTGCGCTGTATCGGCTACCGCATATCATTTTGCAGTTCCGCTGTGGACAATCCGAAACGCCCGGCAAGAGAAAGGCGAACCACAACGGCACGCATACTTACAAAACGTCTGTCGGTCTCCAGTTGGCTCGATTTCAGCGCCGTTACGAGCGCGTTCAAGAACCGCAACTATGCGATTTATATCGCCGGCGGTGCGCCCTCCATGATCGGCTTCTGGATGCACCGTGTCGCGGTCGGCTGGCTTGCCTGGCAGCTCACGGAATCGGGACTCTGGCTTGGCATCATCGCCTTCGCCGACTTGGTTCCGTCGCTGTTGGTCGGTCCCCTCGGCGGGGCGTATGCCGACCATCACAGCCGATTGCATGTCTGCATGGTCTGTCAGGTGTTGGCGATGTCGCAGGCGGCTGTGCTGTGGATTCTCACGGCGACCGATATCATCACCATACATATGCTGCTGGCTCTGACTGTGTTGCTGGCGTTCGTCTATTCATTTGAACGGCCGGCGCGCATGTCGTTGGTCCCAAGCCTGGCCCGGGAGGACGATATCGCCGCCGCGATCGCCGCCTATTCCGTCAGCTTCAACCTTGCGCGCTTTATCGGCCCGGCTGTCGCCGGTATCGTCATCACGACGATGGGGATCGCGACGGCCTTTCTGTTCAACGTCGTCACCTTCGCCATCTTCCTCATCGCAATGTCTTGCCTGCGCCTGCCGCCTCAAACCTTGGCCGATCCTGCCGACGGCGGCATCTTCGCCGAAGTCCTGGAAGGCTTCCGCTACGTGATCGTCCATCCGGCGATCGGGCCGCTGATGCTGATCATGACGGCCACCTCCGTTCTTGCCGGTCCGGTCTTCGAGTTGCTGCCTGGATTCGCCGATGCCGTGTTTGAGCGCGGTGCCGATGGCTTGGCCTGGCTTACGTCGGCAGGCGGTATGGGCGCGGTAATCACCGGCATCTGGCTCGCGAAGCGAGGCACGCTGACAGGACTCACTTCCGTGGCGCTTGGCGGCACCTTAATGCTTGGCACAATGGTCATCGTGTTCGCGGGGACCACCAACTTCTGGGTCGCTGTTGTGGCGATGGTATTGATAGGCGTTGCCCGATTGTTAGGCGGTGTCGCCGTGCAGACACTCGTGCAGTCGGCTGTCGAGGAGCAAATGCGCGCGCGTGTGCTCGGCATATACGGTCTCATCTTCCGTGGTGGTGCCGCCCTGGGCGCGCTCATCATGGGCGCGCTTTCCAACGTTTACGGATTGCAGTGGCCGGTCGCCTTGGGCGGTATGCTTTGTGTTCTTGTGTGGCTGGCCGTGCGGCACCGTCAACAGAGTCTCACAAGGTTGCTGGAGCCGCCGACCGCTGCCTCCGATCAAGTTGAAGCTGCCGAACGCTAGCGAGCAGGGCATGGGTTCCTGTAAATAGGGTGCCGGTGCGTTCTCACCGTCTGCTGTTCAGCGTGATCGAGAGCCATAGTCTCAACGGCTATAATCAGCCCGCCACGCTGCGTCGGCTCCCGTAGGTCAATCTGCGATGCCGCTGCAGGCAATCCGAAAAGCCCAGTAAGAGAAAGGCGATCCACAACGGCCCGCAAACTCAACAATCGTCTGTCGATTTCCAGTTGGCTCGACTTCAGCGCCATCACCAGCGCGTTCGCAAACCGCAACTACGCGATCTATATAGGCGGTGGCGCGCTTTCGATGATCGGGTTCTGGATGCACCGTGTCGCCGTCGGTTGGCTTGCCTGGCGGCTCACCGAATCGGGTTTGTGGCTCGGCATCATCGCTTTTGCCGATCTTATCCCGGCGCTTTTGATCGGACCGATCGCGGGTGCGTTTGCGGACCGTCACAGCCGGTTGCGGGTCATCATGGTCTGTCAGGTACTGGCGATGGTGCAGGCGGTTGCGCTGTGGTTCCTCACAGCTGCCAATATCATCACCATTCACATGCTTTTCGTCCTGACCTTGTCGCTGGCCTTTGTCTACGCGTTTGCACAACCGGCGCGCATGTCTTTGGTGCCAAGCCTTGTCCGTTCCAGCGACATCGCATCTGCAATCGCCGTAAACTCGGTTAGCTTCAACCTTGCCCGCTTCATTGGCCCGGCCGTCGCCGGCATCGTTATTACGACGATGGGAATCGCGCCGTCCTTTCTCTTCAACGCACTGACATTCATCGTCTTTATAATCGCAATGTATCACTTGCGATTGCCAACGCAGGTGACGGTCACGCGTGCCACCAGCGGCTTCTTCGCCGACATTTTGCAAGGCTTTCGCTACGCGGTTGTGCATCCGTCAATCGGCCCGCTGATCGTTATCATGACGGCGACGTCCATTCTTGCCGCGCCGGTTCTCGAATTGCTGCCCGGATTCGCCGATGCGGTGTTCGAGCGCGGTGCGGACGGCTTGGCCTGGTTTACCTCGGCGAGCGGGGTTGGCGCCACGATCGGCGGGATCTGGCTAGCAAAGCGGGGTACGCTTAGAGGACTCACCGCGGTCGCGCTAGGCGGCACTTTGGTCCTCGGTGTCATGGTCATCCTGTTCACAAGCACGACCACCTTTTGGATTGCCGTCGTCGCGATGGTGCTGGTCGGATTTGCGCGACTTATGGGCGGCGTTGCATCGCAAACACTTATTCAGTCGACCGTCGAGGAACATCTGCGCGCGCGTGTAATGGGCACATACGGTCTCATATTCCGTGGTGGTGCCGCTTTGGGCGCGCTCATCATGGGGGCGCTTTCTGACGTGTTTGGGTTGCGCTGGCCGATCGCCGTCGGCGGTGTGCTTTGCATTCTGTTATGGCTAGTCGTGCAGCGCCGCCAGCAGAGTCTGGCGCGGCTGTTGGAACCGACGACCGGTTCTTCCGATCAAGCGGAAGCTGCGTCATAAACGTCTTTTTGAGGGTCGACCTTCGATGATGAATAGCGCGCGATGAGCAGCGAAGGGAATGCGCAGGTCAGTAGGCGCAAGGAGACTTCTCGATCAGGCTCGCTGCGCGGGCTGTT
>CAZCVU010000054.1:0-10295 GCA_964501745.1 uncultured Flavobacteriales bacterium
TCCCAACGCGGCAGACGACTTGGCAGAGAAAGGTCGTACGGCCTATTCCCAAGACTACACCGAGGAAGCTGTCGTCGAGCGCTATATTGAATTTTTCGACCGGGTGGCACCGTAATGTGTGGGATTGCTGGCCTGGTAATGCACGATGGAACGACGCCAGAGGTCGAGCTTCTCGATCGGTTCGCACGGGCGCTCGGACATCGTGGACCGGACGGCGAAGGCAAGCATCTGGCCGGACCCGTCGGCATGGTGATGACGCGGCTCGCGATCATCGATCTGGTGACCGGCGATCAGCCAATTTACGACCCGGGTGGCGTCGCCTTGATTGCGAATGCGGAGATCTACAATTATATCGAACTTCGTGCGCAGCTGAGCGGGACATCATTTACAACCAACTCGGACTGCGAGCCGCCCCTCCATCTCTATCGCCAAAACGGTCTTTCCTTTGCCGACGACCTTCGCGGCATGTATGCCATCGCCATACATGATCCGGCACAAGGACGACTGGTGCTTGCGCGAGATCCCTTTGGAATCAAGCCGCTCTACTATGTCGAAAAGCCGGATATGTTCGCCTTCGCTTCTGAGCCTAGCGCCCTGATAGCAGCGGGTTTGGCCGAGGCTAGCGAGAATTCCGAACATCGAGACGAGTTGCTGCAGCTACAGTTCACTTGCGGTCGAAGCACGATCTACAGAGATATATCGCGGGTCTTGCCGGGCGAAACCCTAGAGATTCGTGGTGCGCGTATTGTAAGCCGCCGTCACCGCCGCGCTTTACCCAATCCCGACGCCGCCGACTTTGAATCGAACGCGGCCCTAAGGCGTTTCAACGGCGCGCTCGAAGATAGCGTCGAAATACATCAGCGCTCGGACGTTCCCTACGGGCTGTTTCTTTCTGGTGGAACCGATTCGGCCACCATCCTGGCGCTGATGGCCCGGCAAGCCGATCGTCCGGTACAAACGTTCACCGCTGGGTTCTCTGAACGGGGCGTACCAGACGAGCGGGCGCATGCACGGCAATTAGCCCAGTACATGGGCGCCGAACACCACGAAGTCGAGTTCAATGAAGACGACTTTTGGTCGCTTTTGCCCGAGATCGCCGGGTGTATGGACGACCCGGCGGCAGATTACGCAATCCTGCCAACTTGGAAGCTGGCGCGCGAAGCCGCGCAAGAACTGAAGGTCGTGCTATCTGGTGAAGGCGGTGACGAGTTGTTCGCTGGCTATGGTCGATACCGCAGTATTTTGCGCCCATTTTGGAAGGGCGGCCGGGCGATCCGCCCGCGCGGCAAGTTCGACCGCTTGCGCGTCCTCAGGCATGAAAGCGACGCCTGGCGGGACGGCATTGCCGCGGCTGAAGCAACCGCCACGATTCCCGGTAGAACCAAGCTTCAAATTGCGCAGGCGACGGATGTTGCCGACTGGCTGCCAAATGACCTGCTGACCAAACTCGACCGCTGCCTTATGACACATGGTCTTGAAGGCCGCACGCCGCTGCTCGATCCGGTCGTCGCCGACGCGGTATTCTCTCTGCCCGATCGCTTCAAAGTCCACGGCGGCCAGGGAAAGTGGCTGCTGCGTCAGTGGCTGGCAGAGAATTTTCCAGCCTCACGTCCATTCGAAAAGAAGCGCGGATTCAGTGTCCCGGTCGGAGAATGGATGGGACGGCACGGCGATCGTTTGGGGAAACTCGTCGCGAAGGATCCAGCAGTCGCTGCTATTTGCAACCCCTCACGCGTCAGAGCGCTCTACACGAGCAGCAAGAAACGTGCACGGTTTGCGGCTTGGGCCTTGCTTTTCTATGCGCTTTGGCATCGCCGAAACATTCGCTACCGGCAACCAGAGGGCGATACATTCGAGTGTTTGGCCTCCCTTTGAGGCCGCGAGATGCAGCGTCTAGGCGGTCTGCGTTGCACCAACCTGCTTGCTTTCGTAGACCTTCATCGAGTCGGCTATATCCGACGATAGTGCCGCTGAATCCTTGTCGGGATTAAATCCCAAAAGTATGGCACCCGACAGCTGCTTGAGAAGCTGCAGATCCTTTGGATTGGGTTTCGGAAAGTGCTTTTGAATGGACGTCACGACTTCGATCAGCGAATGGCAGAGTTCGCCGACATGATCGAACTGCGTGCCGACGACCCGCTGGGCGAGGTCGTTGGCCACGGCCACCATGTGATCGACCATCTCCCGCTTGTCCTCGTCGATACGGCCGCCTCCCATCGAAGAAGCAATGACCTGCTCCAGGAAACCGATCTGAAACGCATGGCGGGATAACTTCTCGTCGTTGATCTTGGTAAGCGTCCCATTGATTTCGTTGTGCAATTGATCCGGGGACATGGGCTTACCGTTGGCCTTCGCGAGGAGCGTGTTCGGCACCTCTATCTGCGGAATATCGGAGCCCCGGCTTGTGTCGTTTCGTCGATCCGGGCCGGTGTAATCCGAGGTCACGACAAAGGGTCGGCGGCGGAATGCCAATGCCTCCATCCGCTCGAACAACTGTCCCGGTGAAATCGGTTTGACGAGCATCGCGTCGGTGCCGCAACTTGCGACCCGGCGCACGAGATCACGGTCGGGCTCCCAGGTCGTGACGATCACGGGAACAAACGGGTTGTCGCCGATCTCGTGATTGCGGATTCTCTTAATGACATCGCAGACGTCACCGTCTTCCAACCCGGTATCCAATACCAGCACGTCGGGACACTGGTGTTTTAGTGCTTCCAGCACTTCCTCGACCTTGCCGAAATCCGCCGTCTATCTGAAACCTTCATGCAACATGGCATTTCGTAGCTCTTGCAACAGATGGCCCTTCGGATCGCCGATATAGATCTCGATGGTTCCTCGCCGCTTCTGGTCGACTTCCCGCATTTTTCCAATCCAGCGATTATGACGCCCCTCACAGCGAACTTAGTCTGCTCTCCCGTTGATCAGCGTTCAACGACGAGCCACAAGCCTTCATATGCATTGTGTCGAAGTCCGCGTTCTCCCTTGCCAAACATTGTCATAGATGCCTGAAAAGAGCAATGTTCGCACTTCTCCAGCCGACGCTCGAAGCGCCCGACGGCTGGCCAGGCGCGTGATCTTGGGTGCTTCGTCTGTGGCTTATCCTTTTGCTTTAAGTGCCGCTTGCGCCGCAGCAAGACGCGCCACTGGAACGCGATAGGGCGAACAGGACACGTAGTCCAGACCAACCTCCTCGCAGAAGGCAATGGATGCAGGATCGCCGCCGTGCTCGCCGCAGATACCCAGTTTCAGATCGGCGCGCGCCGCCCGCCCGCGCTCGGCCGCCATCGCCACCAGAGTACCAACGCCGTCTATGTCGATCGAAACGAACGGGTCGGTAGGTAGAATGCCGCGCCGCTCATATTGCGGCAAGAATGAAGCGGTATCATCGCGGCTCAGGCCAAACGTCGTCTGGGTCAAATCGTTCGTACCGAAGCTGAAGAACTCTGCCTTCCTCGCGATCTCACCGGCGCAAATGGCCGCCCGCGGCAGCTCGATCATGGTACCGACCAGATAGTTAGGAGTCTCACCCACCTCTGCAGCGACCTCTTCAGCAACCCGATCGATATCGGACTTGAGGATATCAAACTCCTGCGGCGTCGCGACCAGCGGTACCATGATTTCCAGGATGACCTCTTCCTGCATCTCGCGGCCAACTTCTAGCGCCGCCTCGAAGATGGCTCTCGCCTGCATTTCGTAGATTTCGGGATAGGTAATCGCGAGACGGCAACCACGATGACCGAGCATCGGATTTGCCTCCTTGAGCTGAGCGGCACGGTGGCGCACTTGCTCCATGGGTAGGTTCGCGGCGCGGGCGACCTCGCTCAACTCCGCCTCACCCTTCGGCAGAAACTCGTGAAGCGGCGGATCGAGCAGACGAACGGTGACAGGTGTTCCTTTCATGATTCGGAATAGCTCGATAAAATCAGCTCGCTGCATCGGTAGGATTTTCTGTAGCGCAGCGCGGCGTCCGGCCTGGCTTTCAGCCACGATCATTTCGCGAACGGCGACGATACGGTCACCGTCAAAGAACATGTGCTCGGTGCGGCATAGACCGATCCCTTCGGCACCAAATTCGCGCGCAGTCCGCGTATCGAGCGGAGTTTCGGCATTTGCCCGGACCTTGAGCCGGCGAATATCGTCAGCCCATTCCATCAAGGTTGCGAATTCGCTCGCAAGCTCTGGCCGAATCGTTGGAACCAGGCCCAACATGACCTCGCCCGTGCCACCGTCGATCGTGATCTGGTCGCCGGAACGCACTACGGTGTCCGCCACCGACATGGTCTTTGCCTGACTATCCACCGCAAGCGCGCCAGCGCCGGCGACGCAAGCGCGTCCCATGCCGCGGGCGACGACGGCAGCATGGCTGGTCATACCGCCGCGGGTCGTCAGGATACCGCGCGCGGCATGCATGCCATGGATATCCTCGGGACTCGTTTCGGTTCGCACCAGGATGACTGCGGTTCCCATCGCCGCCAGTTCCTCGGCCTCGTCAGCACTAAAAACAGCTCTTCCCGAAGCTGCGCCGGGCGACGCCGGAAGCCCCGTGGCAAGTACTGACTTCTCGGCCGTCGGGTCGAGCGCCGGGTGCAAAAGCTGATCGAGCGCCGCCGGATCGACCCGCGATACCGCCGTCGCCTTGTCGATCAAACCCTCCGCGACCATATCGACTGCGATCTTCACCGCCGCCGCCGCCGTACGTTTTCCGGCACGCGTTTGCAGCATCCACAACTTGCCGTTTTGCACGGTGAACTCGACATCCTGCATGTCTCTGTAGTGCGCCTGCAGGGTGTGGCGGACATCGTCGAGCTGGCGAAAGATTTCGGGCATCGCCTCTTCCATGGCCGGCAACTTGGAGCCCTGCGCCTTCTTCGCGCTACTCGTCAGGCATTGTGGTGTACGGATGCCTGCGACGACGTCCTCGCCCTGCGCATTCACCAAATATTCGCCGTAGAAGACATTCTCACCGGTCGACGGATCACGGGTAAAAGCAACGCCGGTCGAACAGCTATCTCCCATATTTCCGAACACCATGGCCTGGATGTTAACCGCGGTACCCCAGTCGGATGGAATGCCATTGAGACGCCGGTAGGTCACCGCGCGCTCGGTGTTCCAGCTCCCGAACACGGCAGCAATGGCGCCCCAAAGTTGCTCCTGTACGTCCTCGGGAAACGGGGCGCCAGATTGCTCCTCGACCTTGGCCAGGAACCCGCCTGCAAGCTCCTGGAGATCATCGGCACCGAGATCTGTGTCAAGCGTGACGCCTCGCTCATTCTTGCAGGTATCCATCAAGTCCTCGAACAGATAGCCGGACAGGCCGAGGACGACATTTGCGTACATCTGTATGAACCGGCGATAGGAGTCGTAGGCGAACCGACGATCACCGCTGAGCTTGGCCAGACCCTCAACCGTTTCGCCATTTAGTCCAAGGTTGAGAACCGTGTCCATCATGCCCGGCATCGAGGCACGCGCGCCGGAGCGGACCGAAACGAGCAGCGGATTCGCAACGTCACCGAACCGCGCGCCAACCTCCTTCTCGATCTTTTGTAGCGCCGTTTCGACACGCTTGTGGAGATCCGATGGATAGGATTTGTCGTGGGCGTAGAAATATCTGCAGACCTCGGTGGTGATGGTAAATCCAGGCGGAACGGGTAGCCCAAGCTCACTCATTTCGGCCAGTCCGGCGCCTTTGCCGCCAAGCAGCTCGCGCAAAGTCGCATCGCCCTCGGCCGAGCCGTTGCCGAAGCCGTACACCCATTTACTCATCCGCTGCTCTACCCCTCTATCTGGCTGAAATGTGCAACGCGATCCATGCATCTGTTGATTTCCGACAATAAGAGAAGTCGGTTTTCACGAACTTCGGGGTCATCAGTATTAACCGTGACTTCGTCGAAGAAACGATCAATCGGCTCCCGCAAATTCGCTATGGCGTGCAACAATATGTCGAATTGTGCCATATCAACATGGGAGTGATTTTGCTGCTCTATCCAACTGAGCTTAGTCCAAAGAGCGATCTCTTCGGGTTGTTTGAACTTATTTTCAGATGGACTACCACCATAAATTTTGTCGTCTTTACGTTCCTCAATCTCGACAATGTTGCTCGCCCGACGGTAGGCGATAAGGAGGTTTGAACCGTCGTCTGTTTCAAGGAATATACTTAGAGCCTCCGCCTTTTGAACAAGCTGCAGAAGATCATCGTCGCTACCGCTGTCAAGAAGCGCATTTACCAAATCATACCGAAACCCACGGTCCTTAAGAAATACAGTTAGTCGGTCACGAAAGAAATTGAGCAGAGATTCAATTGCATTTGTTGAAGCCAGGTAGCGCTGGTCATCGGTAAGCTCCATTTTCCTGTTGGGGTTGATCTTTTCTGCAAACCTTTCGTCTTCAGTGGGTCTTTTGGGAGATAGGCTTTCAGCAAAGTCTGGCTCATTATTTATGCGGTGAATCATATAAGGATCGACAGCGGTCTCAATAATCGACCGCAAATTAATATGGATCTCGTTCTCCAATATCAGGCGAATCGCACCAAGGGCCGCGCGGCGAAGGCCAAACGGATCTCGAGAGCCAGTGGGCGTTTCGTCAATCACCCAAAATCCGGCAAGCGTATCAATTTTGTCCGCAAGGGCGACGGCAACCGCGTTCGGTTCCGAAGGGCACGAGTCATGCGGACCAACCGGCCTATAGTGCGTCGCAATCGCGTCTGCGACCACTTCGGTCTCTTTCTGCGCCATCGCATAGTACTTGCCAATTACACCTTGTAACTCTGGGAACTCTTTGACCATTTCTGTAACAAGGTCGAGCTTCGCCAACTGCGCCGCGCGGTGAACCGTCTCTTGGTTCGCCTGCTTAATAACGTTGCAAATATCGCCCGCTAAATGTTGAGTCTGAGTAACTTTGTGAGCAAGTGTTCCAAGTCTATTGTGAAACATTATTCCTTGGAGCAAATGCTCGCGGCTTTCCAGCGTGCGCTTCCGGTCCTGGTCCCAGAAGAACTGAGCGTCGGCGAGGCGAGCCGCCAGCACGCGTTCGTTGCCGGCAACAATCTTTGCACCACCGTCTGCGGCGTCGATGTTGGCGACCACCGCAAAACGAGGCGCCAGCGTGCCGTCGGCGCACAAAAGCGAGAAATACTTCTGGTGACGGCGCATGACTGTGGCCAAAACCTCGTCCGGCAGACCCATGAACCGTTCGTCGATCTGGCCCAGAAGCACGACCGGCCACTCGACGAGGCCTGCAACTTCATCCAGAAGCGCTGCGTCCTCTTTGACCGAAAGTGCCGCAGCTTCGGCCAGGCGTTTGAGTTCGCCCTCGATCAGCCCGCGCCGCTCGGCGGCAGCGAGGATGACCTTGGCCCCGCGTAACTTTGCCTCATAGTCGGCGAACGAGCTTGCCTTAATCCGTTTGGGTGCGAGAAAGCGATGGCCGACCGTCCAATTTCCACTCGCCAAACCATGCGGCGACTGGCCGACTGGATCTTTGCCGGTTTCGGCGCTCGCCATGCCGCGCGCGAGATCGAACTTAACCATTCTTCCATCGAGGATGCAGAGAATCGACTGCAGCGGGCGCACCCACGGGAGATGCGGCGCCTCGCTCCATGTCATCGACTTCGGCCACGCAAGCGCCCACACCGCATCCCGCACAATCTCCGCGATAACCCCGCGAACGGCGCGACCACCGTGTTTGACGTCCGCCACATAATACTCGCCCTTCTCGAACGCCTCCGTCTTAAGAGCCTCGCGCGCAAGGCCGACCGACTTGGCAAATCCCTCGACGGCCGCATCGGGTGCGTCCACCGACGGCCCTCTCCTTTTCTCGCGCGTGGCCGGTTGTCGTTTCGGCAAACCATCGACCACCAGCGACAGGCGCCGAGGTGTTGCATAGGCGATCGCACGCTCGAACGTTAGTCCCTGCTTTTCGAGTCCTGCGGTCACCAGCCGTTTGAGCTCTTCCGCCGCACGAGCCTGCATACGTGCCGGAATATCTTCTGACAACAATTCAAGCAGAAGTTCAGGCATCGCGCCTATGCTTCCTTTGTCGATGCCAGCCAAGCCTCGCAACAGGCCTTGGTCATGGCGCGGACGCGGCCGATATATGCCTGGCGCTCGGTCGCGCTGATGACGCCGCGCGCATCGAGCAGGTTGAACAGATGGCTCGCCTTGAGACATTGGTCATAGGCGGGAAGCGGCAGCTCCGCCTGCAGGATGTCGGCGCACTCCGTTTCCGCGTCGGCAAAATGCCGAACGAGCATTTCGGTGTTGGCATACTCGAAGTTGTAGGCGGAGAACTGCCGCTCAGCTTCAAGAAAGACGTCACCATAGGTTGTGCCGGCACCGTCGAAGTCGAGCTCGTAGACATTCTCGACGCCCTGTATGTACATCGCCAGCCGCTCGAGCCCGTAGGTGAATTCGACAGATACCGGATCGCAGTCGATGCCGCCGACCTGCTGGAAATAGGTGAACTGACTGACCTCCATGCCATCACACCAGACCTCCCAACCGAGGCCCGCGGCGCCAAGCGTCGGGCTTTCCCAGTCGTCCTCGACAAACCGGATGTCATGTTCCAGTGGGTCGATACCGAGCGGTTTCAGACTGTTGAGGTAAAGGTCCTGGCTGTCCCTGGGGGAGGGTTTGAGCATCACCTGATACTGATAGTAATGCTGCAACCGATTGGGATTCTCTCCATAGCGCCCGTCGGTGGGACGCCGCGACGGCTGCACATAGGCCGCGCTCCAAGGCTTGTCTCCCAGTGCGCGCAACACAGTCGCAGGATGAAATGTCCCGGCGCCGACCTCCATATCATAGGGCTGGAGAATGACGCAGCCCTGCGCCGACCAGTAGCGATGCAAGGTCAGGATAAGCGATTGTAGGCTGGTGTTCGCGGCCATGAACCCAATCGTCCTGGAACCCGGCTGAACGTCAACTGCCGGGAAGGTTATATGCGGCCCTAGAGGGGGTCAATTCGGGCAGTTGGTGCGTCCGCAATCAGACGCGTGACTGGTTGCAACGTAAAAATTGCAGACCGGGCATCTCACGGTTTCCTCGACGGTTTCCTGTGCAGCAGGCGTGGACTTGTTGGTATCCGCAGCTTGTGCCCGACCCCGCATGCGTAGGTTTCTGATCTCGAAATGCCGCTGCAGACGTAGCATCCCGTATAACACGGTCAAAATTACGCTTATGAGGACGACAAACTTCAAGAAGGAAAATCCGAACATTGCGCACCTTAATGGCGTGAGCGAGTCGCGGTCAAGTAACCGCAGCCCTACCCTCACGCAATCCTGAAAGAGACGCGAGCAGTCCAGAAAAGCCACTCGTGACGAGAGCTATTTTGGCGGTCCGCGGCTCACCTCAAAGGCCATAGCGAGCCCAGATCGCGCGCTCCTCAATCGAAGCTATGAACTCGTGCGCCAGTGACGTCTCGCGCTCGATACCGAGCCTGCGCTGAAGCCAGCCGCGCGGTCGCGTCATGGGTCGGAATCGGACGCGCTCGCCAAATTTTTCCCGCATTATGGAGTGCAAGTTGCCGATCCCGTCGATAAGCCCCAACTCAAGCGCCTTTTGGCCGGTCCAGAACTCGCCATTAAACAGTGTCTTCTCGTTTGCATTCAGACGTTTTGCGCGCCGTTCGCGGACATATGCCTTGAACTGATCGTGGAGGTCCTTCTGTAGGGCCTTGAGGTGCTTTACATCCTTCGGATCTTCCGGGCGGAAGGGATCGAGCATCGCCTTTCTGTCTCCGGCCGTATGAACGCGACGCTCGACGCCAATACGCTCAAGCAACGCAGGAAATCCAAAGCTGGCGGAGACCACGCCGATCGAACCGACGATCGACGCTCCTTCGGCGTAGATCTCGTCGGCTGCGCAGGCAAGCCAATACCCGCCTGATGCCGCCACATCTTCACAAAACGCAAAAACCGGAAGCTGCTTTTCGTCCGAGAGAGTCCTGACCCGTTTGGCAATCAGCGACGATTGCACTGGTGAACCACCGGGCGAATTTATCGCCAGCGCCACACACTTCGCGCGCGGTATCCTGAACGCACGCTCGATGGATGTCGTAAGCGCAGCCAGTGTGAGGCCGCGGCGCGAAGGACCGAATTGGCCGATCACGCCCGACAGCCGGATTACCGGAACGAGCGGCGCATGCTCAACACGATCGGCCAAACGGTCGCCGACCAGTGGGACGCGACGCAGCCATTCGGCGGGATGTTCAGAGGGTTGCTTCTCAGTCATTGCCGTCTACATGGTGTCTGGTTACCACACATCAACACCTGCTGGATTACCTGCCGGGCGATCGCCATT
>CAZCVU010000055.1:0-10033 GCA_964501745.1 uncultured Flavobacteriales bacterium
GATCCTCCGTTAAGAAATAGGCTCTGATGTCCCAAATGTTTTGATGACGGACAGGGCGAATGCGATTCCTGGCGCTGCCCATAGGCCCAACAGGGCCAACAACCAAACCGCATGCCGCTTCATCGCTTCCGTTTCTGGAGCATCGACAGCCTCGAAAATTCATGGATCGGCATTGCCAAAGCATAGACCACCGACGGCCGGTTTGGAAGTGTGTCGGCATCGGCACAGCGGCGTTTTCCGGCGTCCGGATCGCCAACTTTGGTCACTCTTTCGGGCCGCTTATTACGGCCACTGCGGCGCGTGCGTTCCCAACGGTACGGTTGTTCGTACCCAGTGCGGCGGCGTCTCCGACATGCGGACGATCGGGTCCAGGTGATGCAACTTACCGAACGGCGTTTCCGAGACCATCATCGCCGCCCCGGCATCAACCTCCAGCGCGTTTGCCAGGGCTTTCGACGCCTCCTCGGCCGGACATCTCGGCTGTGATTCGATCCACATGGCGGTACGCGTCAGCGAAACGCGCACATGGTAGCTGCCACCTTCGTTCATGCGGCGCGTCAGAGCCATCATTGCGCCAACGGCAGCCAGATAGCCGGTCGTGTAGTCGCAGATCGGTGCCAGAACCAAGCGTGGATCGCCCGGACGTCCGTTCTCCTCGGCAATCCCGCTGACCGACTGAGCGAGATCTTCCCAACCAGGCCGATCCGCCCACGGGCCGGTGTGGCCGTAACAGTTGAGCGAGACGTAGATCATGCCCGGGCGAAGGCTTGCGAGATCATCCGGACCAAAGCCGCGATTCGCCAACGCACGTCCGCGATAGCCTTGAACGAAGATGTCCGCCTCACGCGCCAGATCGCGAAGACGTGCTACGTCCTCATCGCGCGTCAGATCGAGAAAGGTCGAGAGCTTGCCGTGGTTGGTGTCAGCGACGAGTAGGTCGAAGCTCGGAAGCTTGGGGCTCCGGACATGCAGCACGTCAGCACCGTACGCCGCCATCGTCCGGGCGCTGATTGGTCCCGCCAACACCCGCGTCAAATCCAGAATCCGGACGCCGCCGAGCGGGCGTGCGGCCGCTGGCAGCGGCTGCGGTTCTCCTTCGGCGATCTTGATGATCTCGATCACCGGCACATTGCCGGTCGCAACTCCCTGGGGATGCACCGCCCACTCTTCTGCCGTTCGGATGACCGCTCCGCACAGCCCCCGCTCGGCTATTGTCTCCTCCAATTCGAACGACTCGCGCTGGGCGATCTTGGCGCCGACCGCCTCAACCGTGTCATCGCAGTCAAGAAGTTCCAGCGTCGCGTCGCGCAGATGCGGGAATGACCCCTGCAGATGCAGGAACCGGCCGTCGCGGCAGGGGTATAAATCCACCGTCGGCCGGTGGCCGTTGGGAATAAGTGGTGGGCCGTCTTCGACCCTGACGAACCTAAAGCTCCTGAGCGAGGCCACCGCGAGCCGCCGGTCGACCGAGATCTGCTGCGGTTGCCCGCCGCCATTGCGCAGCCGCCATATGTCGTCGGCGGCGACAGCTCCTGCAGCCAATGCAGCCGACGCGGCGTCACCAAGTTTGAACTGGCTCTGGATGACGGGATCGCTGCCCTCGAAGCTGACCTGCGCCGGTTGCGGCAGATCTCTGCTTCGGAGTTGCATCAGATCGGCAAAGCAGGGGTTTAATTGATCAGCGCTCATTGTTCGACCTCCATATGGCGACGGCGGTAATATTGCCGCCAGTCTGTCGCCATTGAAAGCTTGGGACCCGCGACCGATCGGCGCAGCGAACCATTGTCGTCGAACTATCTTTTCCGGCTACCCAACCGGCCGCCCAAACAGGCCGCTTATTGAGGCCATTGGGGCTCGTGCGTTCCCAGGCGCACGGTGGGTCGCGCCCAATGTGGCGGCGTCTCCGACATGCGGACGATCGGGTCCAGGTGGCGCAACCGCCCGAACGGCGTTTCCGAGACTGTCGTCGTCGCCTCAATATCGATGTCCTGCGGGTCTGCCAGGGCTTTCGACACCTCGTCGGCCGGGCATCGCGGCTGTGATTCGATCCACATGGCGGTGCGCGTCAGTGAAACCCGCACATGGTAGCTGCCCCCCTCCTGCATCCGGCGTGTCAGCGCCAGCATCGCGCCAAAGGCAGCCAGATTGCCGGTCGTGTAGTCGCAGAGCGCCGCCGGCACCAATCGCGGATCGCCCGGACGCCCGTTCTCCTCGGCAATCCCGCTGACCGACTGAGAAAGATCTTCCCAACCAGGTCGGTCCACCCACGGGCCGGTGTGGCCGTAACAGTTGACAGAGACGTAGATGATGCCTGGACGAAGGCCTGCGAGCGCATCCACTCCAAAACCGCGACGGTCCATTGCACCCGCACGATAACCTTGGACGAAGACGTCGGCCTCGCGCGCCAGATCGCGCAGACGCGCCGCGTCCTGATCGCGCGTCAGATCGAGGAAGGTAGAAAGTTTGCCGTGGTTGGTATCGGCGACGAAATAATCCTTGCTTGCGAGTTTGGGGCTACGGACATGCAGCACGTCGGCGCCATGCGCCGCCATGGTCCGCCCGCTGACCGGTCCCGCCAGCACCCGTGTCAGGTCAAGAACCCGGACGCCGGCAAGTGGACGCGACGCCGGTGGCAGCGGCTCAGGTTCACCTTCCGCAATCTTGATGACTTCGACCACGGGCACCTTGCTGGTCGCAATTCCCTGGGGATGAGCCAGCCACTCGTCCGCTGAACGGATGACCGCGCCGCACTGCCTCGCCTCGGCCAGCGCCTGCTCCAATTCGAACGACTCACGCTGGGCCATCTTGGCGCCAACCTCCTCAAACGTGTCACCGCATCCGAGAAGCTCCAGCGTCGCGTCGCGCAGATGCGGAAAAGTCCCTTGTAGGTGAAGGAATCGGCCGTCACGGCAGGGATAAAAATTCACGGTCGGCCGGGTGCCGCCGAATACGAACTGCGGGCCGTCTTCGATCTTGACGAGTTTGTAGCTCCTGAGCGATGCCACTGCAGCTCTCTGATCAACCGAAATCTGCTGCGGTCGCCCCTCACCGTTGCGTCGCTGCCAGATGTCGTCGGCGGCTACGGCGCCGGCAGCCAGTGTGGCGGCCGTGGCCTCACCAAGTTTGAGCCCGCTCTGGATGACCGGGTCGCTGCCCTCAAAGCTGACCGTCGTCCCGTGCCGCGGGTCTCCATCCCGGAGTTCCATCAAATCCGCAAAGCAAGGGCTTGATTGAAGTGCGTCCATCGTTCGGTCTCCTCGCAGCGCGCCAACGCGACGCCGCTATCCAGTCTCCATGGGCAGGTCGGGGTCTGCGACCCATTCGCGCAGCGAGCCATCGTAGATCGAAACACTGTCGACGCCCAACATGTTCAGCACGAAAGCGTCACTGCTGGCAGCGATGCCGCCGCCGCAATAGGTGATGATACGCTCGGCCTCAAGCGCGCCAACCTCGGCGAAGGCGGCGCGGAGTTCGGCCAGCGGTCTGTAGGCCGCGGTTTCAGGATCGACAAGGCTCATGGCCGGCACGCAGCTGGTACCGGGAATGCGGCCGGGACGGCCGTAGTTTGGCCCGCCCGAACCAGTGTGCTGCTCCTTGCTCAGAGCATTGATGATGCAGGCGTCGCCCGCCGCCAAGGCGGCGACCATATGTGCCTTGTCGACGAACAGCTCGGGCCGCTCACGGACCTTAAACTCAGCCGGCGGATGGCTCGCCGGAGCGTCCGTCAGCGGCCGCCCTTCGTGCGTCCACTTGGCGAGTCCACCATTGAGAATGGCTGCATTGTCGAAGCCAAATGCACGCAGCATCCACCAAACGCGTGTCGCGAATACGTGACCTCCGGCGCAATAGAGGACAACGCGGGCGCCCTCACCGACACCATGTGCACCCATCGCCTCGGCAAAGCGATCGGCCCGAGGCAGAGTGAAACGATACTCCGCCTCCGGATCCGAAAGCGCTCCCAACACGTCGGCAAAGCCGCTACCAGGAATATGCGCCTGCTGCCACTTGACGCGGCCACTTTCTGCGCGCGTGCCGCCGGCGGGATCCGGCGTCAGGAAGACCGTGCAGTCGAGAATCCGCAGGTCGGGCGCATCAAGATTCGCTGCCAACCAGTGTGTCTCGACCAGTGGCCTGTCGCCGTCAAACGCTTTGTTGTGATTGGTCATGATCTGGAACTCCCGCAACCTCTGGTCCCGAGCCCGGCGGCGGCTCGAAAGATGGATGGTCTGTGCAGGCTTGGAGCGGGTGAGGGGAATCGAACCCCCGTCTTGAGCTTGGGAAGCTCTTGCTCTGCCATTGAGCTACACCCGCGCCCTTTCTTTGCGGCGATTCTTATAGGACAAGGCCGATCCGCCGACAAGGCGAGCGGAAGACTGCCTCATTCACACATTGAGCGGATCGCCTGCCAGGTTTCGGGGTCGAATGCGGGTTGCCCGGCATCGGCCAGGGCGCGGGCTGTTTGTGCCCGCTCCTGTGAGAGCGGATGGCTCGAGAGAAGCGACAGCGCCCCTTCCAGCGCGTGCGCTCTATGCGCAAATCGCTCGAACAGATCAACCAACTTGCGGCTATCCAAGCCGGCGTCGTTCAACAGCTCGATACCGAGCGCATCGGCGTCCCGCTCGGCACGCTGGCCGTAAGCTGCCGAAAGCAGCGCCCCAGCGACGCCAGCGATAGCGGCACCGCCGGTTATGTCGCCGACAACCAGACTTGCGAGGATCGAGACGCTTGCACCCTTAATCGCTACTTCAAGCGGATGCCGCAGGATGACGTGGCCGATCTCATGTGCCAACACGCCGGACAGCTCGTCGCCATCCTCTACGAATTCCAGAAGTCCCCGAAATATCAGAATCTGGCCGCCCGGCAAGGCAAGAGCGTTAGGCACCTCAAGATCGACAACCCTGAGATGGACCTGCGGTGCCGGGACAACCTCCCTTGTGAGCCGTTCGGCAAGTCCGTCGAGCGCCCGCTGTGCGGAACCGCCGCGACAAAGCACTTCGGCTGCAGAGCTGCTTTCGAGCCGCGATAGGGTGGCGACGATCTGATTGGCAAGCCGCTCGCCGATGCGTCGTTCCCAGCTCTGGGGCACGACCGCGGTAAGCTGTGCAGCCAACTCCGGTATTACGACCTTGAAGAGCAGCAGCAGCGAAACAATCGCCGCAGTCGCCCACAATACAGTCGATCGAATTGTCTTCCGCCATCCGGGCGACGTGCGATATAGGTTCACGCACCGCGCCTCCAGCGGCACCAGAATACTGGTGTCTGCAAGCGTCAAACGCTGGTTCCCGTCAAGGCCACAGCGCAAGCGAACCATGCCATCGCCGCCAGCATCGGCAAGCAGACGAATATCCCTCACTCTCCATCTCGCCAGGGCAGCGCCGTTCTCGCCTTCGATCGCCAACTCGTCGGCATCAATAGAGACGCTCACCCGCAGCCCGACGGCCCTGACACCATCGTGATAGATGGCGGGCCAGGTCACCGGATCGTCCTAGCCGACATCGAACGCGTCCGCCAACCCCTCGCCGAAACGAGGCGCCGGCTCGGTCGAGCGAACGACCTGCTCCAGGGCTGTCGGATTGGCGATATCCAGTGTCGCGCAGATATGAGCCATCAACGGATAGTGCAGCATCAGTGCCGTAATCGCGCGCTGACCCAGCAGCAGAGCAAGAAGTGCGGTAACGGCGGTCAGCGCCCACACGCCCGCCGCCGAGCCGATCGTGTCAAGGCCAGCCTCAAGCTCCGAGAGATTGGTCGTGAGTTGTGTTCCGGTGGCAATTGAGATGATTGCAGCAGCCGCTGCTATGACGGTAAATGCGCCAATCGCCAGGACAATTCCCGTCCACACATACATCCAGAATATCTTTGGCGTCTCGGCGAACGACTCGAATGTAACCCCGGCGATTGTCGTCGCACCGACAAGATACTTGAACTCGCGAACCCGGTACAAAGCAAAGACGTAAAGCGCGGCTACGGCGAACAGAAAGGCGATTGGCGGAAACGTCACAGCACTCATGACGACGGCGTAGAGCAGCGGGTAGTTGATCAACCAAATGCCGATCAGCGGTCGCCCACTGCCGTTGAAGTCGAATTTGGTGGTGCCGTAGCGGGCGTTGTTGACGCGATAGCGCATCAGCGCGACGCGCATCCATGGGTAGGCAAGCCCCAACGTTAGAATCGTCAGCAGGGTCCAGCCAAAAGCCAACATGACAAACCGCATCACCGACCCATCGAGACCAAATCGGATTCCACGCCAGATCGTGCGGCTTAGGCGATAGCGAAACATCCGGTAGATCGCCACCTGGATCAGTGCGAATATCACCAGCACATAGATCACGCTCCACACGACTTCCGCGCTCTCCGACACGCCAATGAGGACGGTGGAAACGAGTTCGTAGACGGTCGCAAGCGGAAACAACACGGCGAGAGCAATAAGAAAGCCGATAAACAGCTCCTTGGCCTGACCCACATACTCTACCGCATCACCGGCAATGCGAAGGTTGTTCCAGAAGTACCGGCGTATCCAGGTTTTCGCCCAGAATCTATAGAGTCCGAGCGTCAGAACGGTAAAGAATGAATTCTTAAGGACAAGCGATAGCAGTGGGCCACGTCTGCCAACGAAACTGACTTCACCGTGTCGTCTATCTGGCCCGGCCGCATGTTCCACGGCGTCGAAGGTGCTCATCGCTTGGCTCCAGCGCGGCGGATTGCAGTTGCCAACATGTTTGCACGCCGACAACCGGCCAATCAATCATCGCGCCACGGCCGAGGCTGCGTCGCTGCGCGCGAAAAGGTGATTTCTTGACGCTGATGCATCCGTCTAGTCTCATAGTATCCGCCGGCATGGGACTCGGCGAACTGGAAGCAAGGAAACTCGGAATGGCAATTAGGCGGATGCGCCGGTCGGCAAGCGGCGCGGCAATTCTTCTGACAGGACTGTTCTTGGGGCTTGGCAATCTGCCGGCGGCGGCAGCCGACGGGGCGTGGATCGATATCGTCGCCAAGTCGCACAGTCAGGAAGTGTTCTGGAACGCTTGGGGCGGCGATCAGCGTATCAACGCATATATCGCCTGGGTTGGGGCCCGAGTAAACGCGCTTCACGGTGTGACGCTTCGCCACGTGAAACTTGCCGACACCGCTGAAGCAGTACGTAAGGTACTGGCTGAAAAGGCAGCCGGCCGCAGCGGCGGCGGATCGGTCGATCTGATCTGGATCAACGGCGAGAATTTCAAGGCCATGAAAGACCAGAATTTGCTTCATGGCCCGTTCGCCGAGAGCTTGCCGAACTTCACGTTCGTCGACATAAAGGACAAGCCAACAACCATACTCGACTTCACGGTCCCCACTGACGGGTACGAGTCGCCCTGGGGCATGGCCAAGCTCGTGTTCATGTACGATACGGCACGCCTGACCAATCCACCGCACTCGATTACCGGATTCCTCGAGTTCGCCAGATCCAATCCGAGCCGCTTTACCTATCCGGCACCGCCCGCCTTCATCGGCACGACGTTCCTGAAGCAGGCGCTTTACGAGTTGACCCCCGTGCCTGACGTCCTGCAGAAACCGGCTGGCGATAATTTCGATGCGGTAACCGCACCGCTTTGGAGATTCCTGGAGGACTTGCGTCCCCACCAATGGCGGAGCGGCAGAAGTTTCCCCAAGAACGGTCCCGAGCAACGTCAGCTGCTCGATGATGGAGAGGTCGGTATTGCAATTTCATTTAACCCGGCCGATGCGTCCTCGGCAATCGCCAACGGCCTGCTTCCGAAGACGGCCCGGACCTTCGTTCTCGACCGTGGCACGATCGGCAATACCCACTTTGTGGCGATACCGTTCAACGCCAGGTCGAAGGAGGGTGCAATGGTAGTCGCCAATTTCTTGCTGTCGCCCGAGGCCCAGGCCCGGAAACAAAACCCCGAGATCTGGGGCGATGGCACCGTCCTGGCGATGGATCGGTTGAGCGCTGGAGGCCGCAAGCTGTTTGACGATCTGCCGCGTGGTGTGGCGACCCTGCCGCCGGACAAGCTGGGCGCCACGCTGCCGGAACCGCACCCATCGTGGATGACACGCATCGAAAAATCCTGGTTGCAGCGTTACGGCCAATAGGGGACGCGTAGGGTCGGATGCTGCGCTGGATCCCTGCACTTACCCTCACGCTTTTTCTGGCGCCGGTTGCAGCAGGCGTTATCGGCACCATCTTACCGTCCTTCGGTCTGATGCCGGCGCTTGGCGGTACCAGCGTCTCGCTGGAGCCATGGCACGAGCTTGCCGCCTGGCCCGGCATCGGCACTTCGGTGCGTCTTTCGCTCACCACAGGCCTAGCAGCCACAGCGATTTCGCTGGCTATGGTCTTTGCCTTCTGCTCGACCTGCCATGGGACACGGCTGTTCGGCACCATGCGCCGCCTGATATCGCCACTGTTGTCCGTGCCTCACGTTGCAGTCGCCATCGGCCTCGCCTTTCTGATCGCACCATCCGGCTGGATCGTGCGCAGTCTTTCGCCCTGGGCAACTGGTTGGGTGCTGCCACCCGACCTGGCGACGGCGCCGGACCCCTATGGTTTCGCCTACATCGCTGCACTAGTCCTGAAGGAGGTGCCGTTTCTGCTGTTGATGACCATCGCGGCGCTTGGCCAAACGCGCGCCAACGAAACGCTCGCTATCAGTCGCTCGCTCGGCTACGGACCCGCAACGGCTTGGCTTAAGACCGTACTCCCACTCGTCTACCCCCAGATTCGGCTGCCTGTGTTGGCGGTCCTCGCATTTTCAACCTCTGCCGTCGATGTCGCGCTGATCCTCGCACCGAGCACGCCACCACCGCTTGCCCCGCTGGTCCTGCGCTGGTTCAACGATCCAGATCTGGCCCGGCATTTTCTTGCCGCAGCGGGAGCCAGCCTGCAGCTCGCAGTCGTCATTCTGGCCGTTGCGCTATGGCACCTGCTCGAATGGCTGGTCGCCCAACTGGGCCGGCGTTGGACCACCGGTGGCGGTCGGGGTAGAGGCGGCCGCGTCGGTCGCAAGGTTTCGATAGGCGTCATGGCGGTGGCGGTCTGTGGTGGCTTCCTGAGCCTCATAGGCATGGCGATCTGGTCGTTCGCCCGCCGCTGGCGTTATCCCGACCTGTTGCCAAGCGAGTGGACGCTCACCAATTGGGCACGCCAGGCCGACAGCCTACTTTGGCCGCTATGGACCACCGTATCGGTAGGTCTTGCAGCAGCCGTCATAGCGCTCGCGCTGGTGCTGGGGTGCCTCGAAAACGAGCAGCGATACGGCCTGCAACCGACAACCCGGGCATTATGGCTACTCTATACGCCGCTCCTTGTCCCCCAGGTCGCATTCCTGTTCGGCGGCCAGGTGCTGCTTTCCTGGGCGGGCCTTGCCGGCACCTGGCCGGCGCTGGTCTGGAGCCACTTGTTGTTTGTGTTGCCCTACATCTTTCTTTCGCTCACCGACCCCTTCCGCAAACTTGATGAGCGCTACGTCCGCAGCGCGCTTTGTCTTGGGGCAAGCCCGACGCGAACTTTCTGGCAGGTGAAAATGCCGATGCTGTTGCGGCCGGTGTTGGTCGCGCTTGCCGTCGGTTTCGCCGTCAGCGTCGGCCAGTACCTGCCAACGGTATTCGCGGGCGGTGGGCGCTACATTACCCTGACGACAGAGGCAGTGAGCCTCGCGGCCGGCGCGGACCGTCGAGTGATAGGGGTTTACGTCTTCCTGCAAGCGGCTTTGCCGTTTGTTGCGTTTGTTATCGCGCTTGGCCTGCCGGCCTGGTTGTATCGCGACCGCCGCGCCCTTAGGGTAGCCCATTGATTGCAACCGACATGGCGGCGCGTTGACCTCGCAAATAAGCAAGCTAGAGTTTATCGGCGTTAGATTTTCGCTGCATGGCGAGCGGCTGCTTGGGCCGTTGTCTTTGACCGTAGCGCCTGGTGAAATCGTCACAGTCATGGGTCCAAGCGGCTCGGGAAAGTCAACCCTGTTGGCATTCGCCTGTGGCACACTTGACCCGGCATTTGCTGCCGAGGGAAGCGTGCTGATCAACG
>CAZCVU010000056.1:0-9934 GCA_964501745.1 uncultured Flavobacteriales bacterium
TCGAGAATAACGAAGCGCACCTTCAGTGCGCAATGTCAATTCTTGCACGTGGAACAGACATCGTCGTCATGACCGGCAAGCATCTTGCCACCAAGAGACCGATGTTCAAGTTCCGCTTAGGGTCGCAAGCGGACATTCGGAGGATCGACCCGGTGTGTGCGATCAAGGAGCAAGCGACACTGGCTACAGAACATTGCAACTAGTCAGATGCGACAGGGAGGTTGCTCGCGAACAACAGCAATTTGAGGCCGATGTACGCCTCCGCACCGCACCAACCGTGCTTACGCCGGAGGTAACGTCTCGACAAGCTCGCGGAACTCGGTTTCCGAAAACGCGGTCAGCATCGTAAAGCGTATGTTTCCAAGCGAACTGCGGGCCAGAGCAAACCGGGCGGCGGCCTTGTCGTCGGGAAAATCGGCGACAAAAACACCGTCGTAGGCACCTATCGTCAAGTACCAATGCCGGAGTCGACCACCGAATTGCTCGGCGGCTTTCGTGCCGGCGTTCTTGCGACCCGGTGCCTGCCTGATGTTGCGCATGCCCTGATCGGTCAGTTTCGACAGGAAGACATAAGTTGGCATAGCGACCTCCCTCCAATCCGCCGCCGACGCGGCGCGGTTACGGTTTCTTCGGATGCTGATTGTGGATCGACACGGCAACATGCCTGTCTGTCTGGACGACCGGCCTGTGCAAAGGCTTTGCGATAGCGGCGTTGGCGTCGACGGGCGAGGATTGTCTCGGTTAATCCGATCGCGAACTGGCGGGCCGTAGCAAGAAAGCGGGCACGTGGTCGCCCAAGCCAACCGGCGTTTCTTCCGCTTGCTCCGAGGTCTTTGGCTTTCTGCTCTGTCCGCTCTGCACGTGATCTTTCTTCGCCGCCGTCTTTTCCGACCGCCGACCACCGCGGCGCCGGCGCGTGGTCCGGCGTTTTGCGCCTTGCTCTTCGTCTCGTTCCCCGTTGGTTGAGGGTTTTTCCTCAGTGCTCGCCTCGACCTTGGCGCCGCCCAGCGCGATCTTTGGAATGCTCCTCCCGATCAGCTTCTCGATGGCCGCCAGGTGACGACTGTCCTCAGGTACTGCGATCATCAGGGCGTGGCCTTCACGACCAGCGCGACCGGTGCGTCCGATCCGATGCACATAGTCCTCGGCGTGCGTTGGCACGTCGAAATTGAAGACATGACTCATGCCCTGAATGTCGAGGCCGCGTGCCGCAACGTCGGAGCAAACGAGTAGAGTTATGTTTCCTGCCTTGAAGTTCTCAAGTGTGTCGGTTCGCTGAAACTGATCCATATCGCCGTGCAATTCGCCGGCGTTGAAACCATGGCGCTTCAGCGAGCGGTACAGGATGCCGACATCGCGCTTGCGGTTACAGAAGATCAGCGCGTTGGTAACGTTTTCTCCCTTTAGCAGGTCGCGCAGCGCTGCGCGTTTACCTTTGGGATTGACGGTCACGTATCCCTGAACGACTGTCGTTGCCGCGGTTGCCGGTGGGTCGACCGCAATCTCCTTGGGGTTGCTCAAGAACTTGTTGGCAAGACGGCGGATTTCCGGCGGCATGGTCGCGGAATAGAACAACGTCTGCCGGTTTGACGGGAGCAGTGAGACGATACGCTCGACATCGGGCATGAAGCCCATGTCCAACATTCGGTCGGCCTCGTCGATCACCAGGATTCTAACGTCGGACAGCAGGACCTTGCCGCGTTCGACATGGTCAAGCAGGCGCCCCGGTGTGGCAATCAGCACATCGACGCCGCGGTCGACTGCCTTCTCCTGATCGGCGAAAGAAGTGCCGCCGATGAGTAAGGCCTTGGAAAGCTTGTTGTGTTTGCCGTAGGTCGCAAAGTTTTCTGCGACCTGCGCGGCAAGTTCCCGGGTCGGCTCGATGATTAGCGAGCGTGGCATCCGCGCACGCGCACGGCCGTGCGAGAGGATATCGATCATTGGCAGTGTGAACGACGCAGTTTTGCCTGTGCCGGTTTGCGCGCAGCCCAGCAGGTCGCGGTTCATAAAGACATATGGGATGCCGCGTTCCTGGATCGGAGTCGGAGACTCGTAGCCGGCGTCCGCTACGGCGCGCAGCACTGGCTCGCTGAGCCCAAGGTCGTTGAATTTCATACTTTATTGAAGGAAGAAGCGGCTATCGTCGGAGAGCATCCCAGCCCGGTCGGGTTGCCGCGGATCATATGGCGCTCTGCTTCGCTGTCAATCGATTTGGCGCGCGCTGTCATTTCAACCTGCATGGCCATTAACCTGCTCGACCCAATATGGGCTTGCAATGCGACCAAACCGCACGCCGCGCAGGACCCCCAAGTTTCACTAAATCTCTTGGACCGACCCGCCGCCGAGGCTAGCGATTTCCAGCGTCGCCGTGACGACGGAAGGACGGCTGAATTTGAAATATTTCCGCGGCGGCCTGCGATACCAGTGTCTGGAACAAGGGGCTTTGGACGCCGGTAGCCTCGCCGGCCGAGGCAACTGCCCAGCCGATTGCATTGTTTCCGCGGCAGACTGCGGAGAGAAGCCTAATCTGGCCGCTGTCGGCCGCGCCGGGTATTTCGCCACCATCTGTTCTGCACAATCCCCACGGCGATTGGGATTGGGGGGCGTTAAACGCCATGACGGTGTAGTATTCCGGCAGCGAACCCGTCCCATCGTGCAGGTTGAGCGCAATCGATGGATTGCGCAGCCGCGCCTGAGCCACGCTCGCCACAGCCTGATCGAAATCCGCTTTGGACCCACCGAAGGGATTGCCGTGGATGACAATCGGCAACTGGCCTCCGTGGTAGTTGAAGTAGCGGGAAGCGCTTTGACTTCGCGACAACGTCACGCCGCTTGTGCATGCCGCCAACAAGGTGATTGCAACAAGCACTAAGAGTGATCGGTTCACAGGAGAAACCTCATGGCTTGCATTTGGATCGTCGCGGCTCAAAACGCGTGTCTAGTTACAGACCAGAATTGGCTGCCGGCAATCCGCATCAATGTCTGGGTTACGCGTTGGGAACATGTTGAGGACGACCTGCGTAATCAGCGAACGGAAGCTCGGATCGTCGGGACCCGAGCCGCGGGACGTCGTTCCTCTAATTTCTGAGAGCGATTTATTGCCACGGCAGAGGGCCGCTAGGAGGACCAGCCGGTCCTCTTTTTGTGCCACTGACCGAAGCGTCGCACTGGGATTGCAGGCGGTCTGGCCACTAACCGCGACCGGTGGATCGAAATACATGACGACGCGATAAAGCCAGCGTTGCGGATCGTCGATTTCCGTGGAAAATCGAACCGCGATACCCGGGTTCTTGCGATACATGGCGTCGGTAACTGTCCGGTCAAACGCCGCCTTGTCGATGGCGAAGGGGTTGCCAAACACAGCCGTTGGCATGCCCCCCTTGCCGGCCGCGTATCCGAGTTCAGAACCATAGTAGGA
This sequence comes from uncultured Flavobacteriales bacterium, assembly GCA_964501745.1. Lineage (GTDB taxonomy): Bacteria > Pseudomonadota > Alphaproteobacteria > UBA8366 > CAVOAK01 > CAVOAK01. The sequence goes on from CAZCVU010000056.1 coordinate 3,419, forward strand.
GGAGCCGATTTGATCGTGGGTCAAGACAACCCCGCCGCCGCTGCCTGAGGCGCAGGCGCTCAACAACAGCGCTGTTATCGATGCAACGACGCCACGAAGTGACATCGGAACCTCCTATCAACTAGCTGACTAGAGCATAAATGGTGGGGCGCCGACTGCCTGGCAAGGGCTAGTTGCGGGCGCCTAACTCCATTGTGATCGTGCGCGCGAGCTGCAGGGCGCGCTGCCGCGGCATCGCATAAGTAATGCGCGAGTCATAAAGCACACGCAGCAGCATGCGGTCGTTTGAGGTTAGTTCAAAATACTGGCTGCGGTCGTTGAAGATAGATGCCTCGACGACGGCACTGTCGTTCGGCAAGCCCATTATCTGGGTTAATTCCTCAACGACACAGGCACGCATGTAGTTTTTTGGGTGATGGCTGGGAAAGACGGCGATCGCTGCGCGGATTTCGTCACGGCGCGTAAAGAACTTTGCAAAACAGGTAGACGACTTGACGATTGCCGCAACCTGCGCGGGGTCATTGTCGAAGTATCGCGCGACGGCACCGGAGATCTTATCCCGCGGCAGGTAGAATAGGATAACGTTCGTCTTCTTGCGGTCGAAACCTGCGGGTAAGCGCTTTTCGCGCTGCAGGGTAGGCGAGTAGTAGAGTTGGATTGGATGATTTGTGAGACGCCGTAGATCCTCGATCTGTTGCACGACGAACGCCTCAAAATAGGCGGGATACTCGCCTTGCAAGCCAATGCGAAGCGGTTCGACCCATTTGCGGACCCGCGCGAAACGTTTGCCGGTGAATTCGTTGCCGAAGGCGATGATATCGAAATAGCGCACCAGCGTATCGACGTTGGCCAACCGGTTTGCGTCCTGTGCCTGACCACTGGTGGCCGCCAGCAGCATCGAGGCTGCGAAGAGCGCGAGAGGAAATCGTCGCAGGCGCAGGGTCAGATATCCAGATCGCGCACGAACTTTGCGTTCTTCTGAACGAACTTCAGGCGTAATTCGGGTTTGCGGCCCATCAGGCTCTCAACCAGGCTGGCCGTGCGGCGAACCTCCGCGCGGCAAGCTTCCTTTTGGCGGTCTGGAATCTCGATCCTGAGCAAGGTCCGCTTCTTCGGATCCATGGTCGTTTCACGGAGCTGGTTTGAGGGCATTTCACCGAGACCCTTGAACCGGCTGACGTCCACCCGAGCCCCTTTCTTGAAGGTCTTGCGAAGCAGTTGCTCCTTGTGCTTGTCGTCGCGTGCGTAGACGGCGGTGCCGCCCTGCGCAAGCCGGTAGAGCGGAGGCATCGCCAAAAACAGATGCCCATTCTCGATCAGGCCCGGCATCTCGCGATAGAAATAGGTCATCAGCAACGACGCGATATGTGCGCCATCGACGTCTGCATCGGTCATGATGACGACCCGCTCATAGCGCAGCTTGTCATCATCATACTCGCTCCGCGTACCGCATCCCAAAGCTTGGATGAGGTCGCGCAGTTCCTGGTTTTGTGCGAGCTTGTCGGCTGAGGCACTGGCGACGTTGAGAATCTTCCCTCGCAAAGGCAGAACGGCTTGGGTTTCGCGATCGCGTGCTTGTTTGGCAGATCCGCCCGCGGAATCGCCTTCGACAAGGAACAGTTCGGTACCCTTCGCCGAGGTTCGCGTGCAGTCGGCCAGTTTGCCGGGCAGCCGCAATTTTCGCGTCGCGGTCTTGCGGGCCAGATCCTTGGCCGTTCGCCGACGTTGGCGATCCTCGGCGCGTTCAAGCACTCGATCGAGTAACACGCCGGCGCCGGCTGGGTCGCCGCTAAGCCAGAGCTCGAAATGATCCTTGACCGCATTCTCGACCAGCTTAGCGGCCTCGGGCGAGGACAGGCGCTCTTTGGTCTGGCCTTGGAAATGCGGATCGCGAACGAACACCGAGAGCAGGGCGCAGGCGCCGCCGAGCACATCTTCGCCGGTGATCTGTGACGCCTTGCGGACGCCGCTCATCTCGCCATACGCCTTGAGACCGCGGGCAAGAGCCGCTCGGAATGCAGATTCATGGCTGCCGCCTTGGGTCGTCGGCACCGTATTGCAGTAGGAGCTGACGAAGCCGTCTTCGTCGAATGGCCACGTCACAGCCCATTCAACGCCGCCAACGCCGTCTGCCGCCTGAACCTGTCCCGTGAACGGCGTCGGCGTAAGGGTCGCCCTGTCGGCAACACTCACCGCAAGAAAGTCGGCAAGCCCCCCCGGGAAGTGCAGATTTGCCTCTTGCGGCGGGTCGTCGGTACCACCGAGCAGTTTCGAATCGCAGGCCCAGCGAATTTCGACGCCGCGGTACAAATAGGCTTTCGAGCGCGCCATCCGAAAGAGCCGCACCGGATCGAACCGAATGCCATCGGCGAAAATCTCAGGATCAGGATGAAATGTCACCCTTGTGCCGCGGCGATTCTGCACCGGACCTTCGTCGGTAAGCGGGCACAGGGGCACACCGCGCTGATACTCCTGGCTGTAGAGCTTGCGATCCCGCGCGACCTCGACGCGGAGGCGGTCGGACAAGGCATTCACAACCGATATGCCAACCCCATGCAGTCCTCCTGAGGTCGCATAAACCTTGCCGGAGAACTTTCCGCCCGAGTGGAGTGTCGTCAGGATGACTTCAAGGGCTGATTTATCCTTGAATTTTGGGTGCGGATCGATCGGGATGCCGCGGCCGTTGTCGTCCACCGATACCGATCCGTCGGCGCAGAGTTCAATGTCTATCCGGGTCGCATGTCCGGCGACCGCCTCGTCCATTGCATTGTCCAGGGCTTCGGCCGCCAGATGATGAAGGGCGCGCTCGTCGGTCCCGCCGATATACATACCGGGCCGTCGGCGTACCGGCTCAAGCCCTTCGAGAACCTCGATATCCTTTGCCTGATAATCGTCTTCGCGGCGTTTCGCCGCAGTTTGAAAGAGGTCCGCCATAGCCCCATTATAGGAATCGTGTGAAACGGTAGGCAAGCATCATAGTGTGGATCGCAGTGGTATAGGCTACAAGATATGGTGGTTATGGTGGGAATTCGGCGAATAAGGAAGAGGTGGCGATGAGCAAAAAGGAGCAGCATCCGGCGGGAGATCTGGCATTGCGGACGCTTGCAATGTCGGCAGACACCAACGTGTCCGGCGATATTTTCGGCGGTTGGCTACTCTCGCAAATGGATATCGCAGGTGGCATGACGGCGCGCGAGGTTGCGCGTGGCCGCGTCGTCACGGTCGCAGTCGATCGAATGATCTTCCACAAGCCCGTCTATGTCGGTGACGCTGTTTGTTGTTACTGCGAGGTTCAGGAGGTTGGGCGCACGTCCATCACCATCAAGATACAAGCCTGGGCAATCCGTGGTGCGGTTCACGGCGAACGGCTGCTGGTGACGGAGGGAATGTTTACCTTCGTTGCCGTCGACGAAGCGGGGCGTCCGCGAGCGGTCGGCGATGCGCCAGTCGGCGGTTCTTAGTCCAGTCGCCTGTCCTGAGTCGGCTCGGATCAGTCTCGCCTAATCGCGTCTATACACTCGCCGCGTAGCTGACCGGGTCGTTCGCCGGGGGCGGGGATTGCAGCGAGCGTACCCATTTGTCCTCGCTTACGTATTTCGGAAATTCGTCCCAATAGCCTTCAAACGTGCCGACCTGGCCGTCGATGAAATGCCCATTCCGCATTCGGACGAGGATCTTGCAGACGGTAAATGTTTCGCCACTCCTGGTGCATATGTACCAGATGCCAACCCCCTCATAGTCGAAACTGACATCGATTTCGATCGTTCCGAGCGGCTCCTGCCGTTTGTGGCAGCGGTATTCGAGCGGCTCCCCTTCGGGCTCTACTGGGTCGTACAGCGCAAAGACATAAACGTCAGCGTTTTGCACGAGGCGGTGAATTTCGCCGGCGATCAGGTCTTGCATCACCGACTTAACCTCAAGGCGGTTGGTATGAATTGTTCCCTCCCTCGGTTCCCAATTTGAGTATCTATAAATAAAACGAAACTTTCAACAAAAAAATTAAAATAAAATTCTAATTATCAAACCAGTGATATTGTACATTAATCTTATGTGATATTAATCTACCTAATAGAATTACATCCTTCCTATGTAAATAATCCACATTACTATGTTTGTTCTCCGAGTACGGATTGGACATCCTTCGTACCTATGGAAAGGCAATAACCGTTCCATAGCGGACCATCTCGGCGTATGAATCTTGGAATCAGGAATTGAGGCCGCTGAACCTCGATGCCCGCGTAACCATTAGTATGGAAGGGTTCGAAACTACTGGTGAAGAGATTGAAAAATGTACAAGAATTTTACCGCCTTGTTGGCCGTCCTGGGTTTTGCAGCGCTACACGCAGATCCTGCATCGTCGGGAGAGGCAGACATTATCGCTGTCGAGGCGGTACGCAGCGCTGACGGCAGCTACAGATTCGAGGTCACTGTCCGCCACGCCGATGCCGGCTGGGAACATTATGCCGATCGCTGGGAAGTTCTTGCGCCGGACGGTAGTAAGCTCGGCACGCGGGTCCTGTTGCATCCGCATGATGACGAGCAGCCGTTTACGCGCGGCCTATCGGCGGTTCGCATACCATCCGGCACCAAGGAGGTTATTCTTCGCGCCCACGATTCCCGCCACGACTATGGCGGCAGGGAGTTTAAGGTTTTGCTCCCTTGAAGCTGATCGAACCGGCGCCTTAGACGCTGTAGTACATGTCAAATTCGACCGGGTGCGGGGTCGTTTCGTAGCGCACAACTTCCTCCTCCTTCAACGCGATGTAGCCGTCGATCAGGTCATCGCTCATCACATCGCCCTTCTTGAGGAAGTCCCGGTCTTCGTCGAGCGCTCGCAAGGCCTGACGCAACGAGCCGCAGACGGTCGGGATGTCGGTCAGCTCCTCCGGCGGCAGGTCATAGAGGTCCTTGTCCATCGCGTCGCCGGGGTGCAGGCGGTTCTCAATACCGTCGAGCCCAGCCATTAACATCGCCGTGAAGGCGAGGTAGGGATTGCACGACGGGTCGGGGAACCGAACTTCCACGCGCTTGCCATCCGGGCTGGTGCTGTAGGGAATGCGGCAAGACGCCGAGCGGTTGCGGGCCGAATAGGCCAGCAGGACGGGGGCCTCGTAGCCCGGGACCAGCCGCTTGTAACTGTTTGTCGTCGGGTTTGAGAAGGCGTTGATGGCGCGCGCGTGCTTCATGATGCCGCCGATATAGTGCAGACAGCTTTCGGACAGGTCGCTGTAAAGCGAGCCGGCAAACAGGTTCTTGCCGTCCTTCCAAATCGATTGGTGGCAATGCATTCCCGAGCCGTTATCGCCCATCACCGGCTTCGGCATAAACGTCGCAGTCTTGCCGTAGGAATGGGCCACCATGTGCACGCCGTACTTGTAGACCTGCAGATTGTCGGCGCAGCGCACAAGCGATCCGAATTTGATGCCGAGCTCGTGCTGTGAGGGCGCGACCTCATGATGGTGCTTCTCCATCTCGAGCCCCATATCGACCAACGTCGTGACCATTTCGGCGCGCAGGTCGTTGCCGGCGTCTACCGGCGGCACCGGGAAATAGCCGCCTTTGACGCGCGGCCTATGGCCGCTGTTCCCCTCGTCATAGGCGCGGCCGCTGCTGTAGGGACCCTCTTCGGAATCGAGTTCGACGAAAGCGCCGCGCATCGACAGGCTGAATCGCACGTCATCAAAGACGAAGAATTCGGCCTCCGGACCAAAATAGGCAGCATCGCCGATGCCGGAGGATTCCAGATAGGCTTCCGCCCGCCGCGCCGCTGATCGTGGATCGCGCGTATAAGGCTGGCCTGTCGACGGTTCGATGACGTCACACGTCACAACCAGCATCGGTTGCGCGGCGAACGGATCCATGAACGCACTCTCTGGATCCGGCATCAGCGTCATATCGGATTCGTGAATGGCTTTCCAGCCGGCGATCGACGAGCCGTCGAACATGATGCCGTCACGGAACATATCCTCGTTGACCGTCGATACATGCTGCGCGGTGTGCTGCCATTTGCCACGCGGGTCGGTAAAGCGGAAGTCGACATAGGCGACATCGTTGTCCGCGATCCCCTTCATTACTTCCTTCACGTCCACCATTTCTTCGTCCTTGCTAGATGTTGGTCCAAATCTCGAGAAAATGACGCCGGCGCCAATCCAGGCACCTTGGTTGGTAGGCTAGATGGCATCTGCGCCCCGCTCGCCAGTGCGGATACGAATTGCCTCTTCGACGTTACTCACGAAGATCTTGCCGTCACCGATGCGGCCGGTTTTCGCGACCGCCAGTATGGCTTCGATTGCGCGTTCGACCTGCGAATCTTCGACCACGACCTCAAGCTTCACCTTGGGCAGCAGGTCAACCGAATATTCGGCCCCACGGTAAAGTTCCGTGTGGCCTTTCTGTCGCCCGAAACCCTTGGCTTCGGTTACCGTCGACCCCTGGATGCCGATGTCCTGCAGCGCTTCCTTTACCTCGTCGAGCTTGAACGGCTTGATGATCGCTTCGATTTTCTTCATTGGCCTT
>CAZCVU010000057.1:0-9931 GCA_964501745.1 uncultured Flavobacteriales bacterium
AGCCGGCCGGCGATTACCTGACCCTCATACTCGTTGCCGTGGTTGCCGCCGGTGAGGAAGACGGTCGGGCCCTTGCCGTTGCCGATCACGGCGATCGGGTAGGGGATCGCACCGCCGGAGGTCTGGTTGCCCGAATGCATGACCCGCAGGTAGCCGACCTGCCGGCCCGGACGTTCGAAATCGACGTTGACGCTGATCGACGACTGCTTGGCGCTCGCCTTCTTGGCCATCTCACGGTCCTCCCCAGAACCAAGCTGCAGCATATGCTTCGCGCTACACTACCATGAGTCCGAGAGCGATGTTCGAATCCCGTGGCAGCGTTCTAATAACGCGTCGAGCGACACGGACCGGCGCCAATCGACGCCATGATCGCGTCCACATGACGCCGCATGACCTCGAGTTTGAGCGCTTGATGCGCCGGGTCGTTCCACAGATCCGTAAACTCTCCAGGATCGGCCTTCAGCTAGACAAAATCTACCTCCCTTCGGGACAGAATAGCCCATGGTCATGGCGCGGGAATGGCCGGTTATGTCATGCTGGTTCGCGTCGCCGGCGACCGACCCGGCTCGGAACTGAAAGAAGACCTGCCACATGAACACACCACACTTCGGCCGGTGCCGTTTAGTTCTTTCGGCCGCATTGTTCTGCCTGAACCTTGCGCCGGACCAAAGCTTCGCCGCGGAGGTGCCGGTCGATCTAGAACTGGTTTTGGCGGCCGATGCCTCGGGCAGCATCGATTCCGAGGAGCGGCGTCTGCAACGTCAGGGCTACGCGCAGGCCATCACACATCCGCGAATACTGCAAGCTCTGCGCAGCGGCTATCGGCAGGCGATTGCATTGACCTACGTGGAATGGTCCGGCGTTGACTGCCAGCGCATAAAGGTGCCGTGGGCACGCATCCACGATGCGGCTTCGGCAGGCGCGTTCGCAGCCGCCTTAGTGAGCGCACCGCCAATCGACTGCGGCGGTGCCAACGCGATTGGCGATGCGATTGATTTTTCGGCTCAACTCATCGGCAACAACGAATTTTCTGGCACGCGCCGCATCATCGACATCTCGGGCGACGGACCTGACAACCGCGGCGGGCCAGTCGCCGCCGCCCGCGAACGGGCAGTGCTTACAGGGATCACGATCAACGGTCTGGCCATTATTAACCCGGGCCGCACCTACAGCGGACCGGGCGGCATTCCGCTCGACGAGCATTACCGCCGCGACGTCACCGGTGGCCCGGGCTCGTTCGTTCTCGTCGTACGTCAGGAGGAAAGCACCTTTGCCGCCGCGATCCTCAACAAACTGGTCCTGGAGATCAGCACAGCGAAATTGGAAAGACACGCAGCGCATGGCAATTGACGCGCGTTAGTAGCGCCACAAGACATAGACTCGCGGTCGCTCCCAGGCTTGAATACCGGCTATTTGTATCGGAAGTTGATCCGACCTTTCGATAGGTCGTAGGGCGTCATCTCTACGCTGACGCGATCGCCCGCCAGAACGCGGATGCGATACTTGCGCATCTTGCCCGCGGTATGGGCCAAGACTTCATGCTCGTTATCGAGCTTCACTTTGAACATTGCGTTCGGCAGGACTTCAGTCACCGTACCGTCGAACTGCAGCAATTCCTCTTTGGCCACCAACACTCCTTCCAGTTTTCGGATTGGCCCGCGCACGATGGCTGAGCCCTCTATTCCCTGACGCGCCGCTTCGTCACCCTTCTGGTGATGCCGCGACCAACCCTCCACCGGGACCCCCCGGCGCCCATCAAATAGGCCAATTTCAAGGAAATAACAAGGCGGGGCTGCTGCGGCGCAGGCTCCTGGCAGCCGAATCAAATCTATGGCGGAGGCGGGCCAAACAATCGGATACGGGCGCGACCGCGCGCATCCTAGAGTGGAGACGGGGAGGTAGTCTGGCAGAAGTGGAACTTCTTTACGCTCCGGGCTCCGCTTACTACACTCTTTCTCAACGCTCGACCGGGCATGCCCTTCGGCGTCCTCTCGTCAGCGTTCGACAATTCCATAACAAGAAACTTTGGAGGGAAAGATGGCACTGAGAATCAACGACGAAGCTCCCGACTTCACCACGGAAACGACGCAGGGGAGCATCAGTTTCCACGAGTGGATTGGTGACGGCTGGGCGATCCTGTTTTCGCATCCGAAAGACTTCACACCAGTCTGCACCACCGAACTCGGCTACATGGCGGGACTGCAGCCGGACTTTGAGAAGCGCAACTGCAAGATCCTGGGCCTCAGCGTGGACCCGGTCACCAATCACGCAGAGTGGTCGAAGGACATCGAGGAAACCCAAGGTCACGCCGTCAATTACCCCTTGGTCGGCGACCCCGAGCTAAAGGTGGCAACGCTCTATGACATGCTTCCGGCCGGTGCCGGCGACTCCTCGGAGGGCCGCACGCCGGCCGACAACGCGACCGTGCGCTCGGTGTTCGTGATCGGTCCGGACAAGAAGGTCAAGGCGATGCTGACCTATCCGATGAGCACGGGCCGCAACTTCGACGAGGTCCTGCGGCTTCTTGATTCGTGCCAGCTTACGGCCAAGCACCAAGTCGCAACGCCCGTCAACTGGAAGCACGGCGAGGATGTCATCATCGTTCCAGCAGTCTCCGACGAGCAGGCCAAGGAGAAGTTCCCGGACGGTTGGAAGGCGCCGAAACCGTATCTGCGGATCGTGCCACAGCCGAAATAGTCGGTAGCGCACACAGAAACGCCCATTCGCGGCGCCCTGTCGGCGCTGACTAGTCCAGTTGGCTCCGGCCCGCCCCATGTCGGCGGGCCGGAACCAACCAGTTTCCTTGGCCGCGCTCCTTGATCGGGCGCATCCTAATCCTCCCACAACGTCGTCCTACCCGGCTTCCGTCCACAAGCTATGGCCTCTAACGCCTCGCAACCGCGGGCGCGACGCCGGAGTAGAGACAAACCGGTCAAATGACGCCCCTTGATCAAGATCAAGATTCCACAGATGAAGATTCGTCAAAGTCATAGCTGCGCCCTAATCACGCGGCTGCCGCATAGCGTTCGCCGCCAGTTAGAGAGGCCCACATGAACGTTCGAGATAGAACAGTACGCCACTTGCAAACCGAAATTGCCGCGCTCGACCAGCGGCTGGATTCGACAAATGAACTGATCGAATCTCTACGTAAGCAATTGGGGGCTCACGAAACACGCACGGGAGACGAGCGACGAACCCAGGTCTTTCGACGCGCGGCAATCGACATCGTTCCTGACGAGTCGACCAGAGAATTCGCAAATCTGGGCCCTGTCGAAAACAAAGACATGGGTGAGGCCCTTGTCGCGGTGGGCAGCCGACTCGATCACAAATTCGCCGAAATTGAGGCGATTAGCGAAGTCACCGAACGCGTCAACGCCGGTGTCTTTTTCGATGAAGTCCTCGATCATGTCTTCGAAAACTTCAAGAAAATCATACCTTACGACAGGATCGGCGTTGCGCTGATCGAAGAAAGTCAGTCAGGGCAAACCCTGGTTCGTTCGCAGTGGAACCGCGCGGATTATCAACCGATACTCGTGAACAAAGGTTACGCGGCCCTTCTCGACGACAGCAGCCTAAAACAGGTTGCCAACACGCGAATGCCGCGGATCATCAACAATCTGGAATCTTATCTGGAACTCAATGCCAACTCCAAGTCGACCCGGCTTATCGTGAGAGAAGGAGTCCGCTCAAGCCTGACCTGTCCACTCGTGGCCCGAGACAAGGTGATCGGGTTCATTTTCTTTTCGAGCCTCCAGCTCGAAACCTACCGAGACCAGCATGTGGTCTTGTTCCTGCAGATCGCCGGTCAGTTGGCAACCACCCTCGAAAAGAGCCGCGCCTATGAAGACCTCTTCCTCCGCAACGAATTTATCAAGCAGGTGTTCGGCCGATACGTAACGAACGAAGTCGCGGAGGCCGCCCTGAGCCGAGACGGTCCTTTGACGTTGGGTGGCGAGCGTCGCCAGGTCACCGTAATGATGGCCGATCTCAGGAGCTTCACGCCGATGGCGGAGGGCCTGCCACCGGAGGAGGTCGTCGATGCCCTGAACGTGTTCTTGGGCACCATCGCGGACATCGTCATGAAACACGGTGGCAGCGTCGATAACTTCATCGGTGATGCCATGATGGCCGTCTTTGGCATACCCATCGCAAAGCCCGACGATGCCGCGCGCGCCGTGGCTTGCGCCATCGACATGCAAAACTCGATGGCCTCCGTCAATGCCAGGATCGAAGGTCGTGGCCTGCCCGACCTGTCGATGGGGATTGGCCTGAGTACGGGAGTAGCGGTGGCTGGCAACATCGGCTCCCAATCCCGGGTCAAATACAGCGTCATCGGCAGTATCGTAAATCTGGCTGCCCGCATCGAATCGATCGCCAGCGGCGGCCAGATCTTCGCCTCCGACGCCACCTTCAGTGAGGTCCAAGACATCGTCCACACGGCGGGACGTCTGAACGTGAAGCTGAAAGGTTTGAGTCAGCCGGTTCCGATCCACGAGATCACCGGCATCGGTGGTGACTACACTCTGGACAAATCGATCTAGGCTGTCGCCACCACCTGACAATCACGGGCGGCCATATAACTAGTCATCCTCCTGACCTATTGACGAGCTGACCCTACGGTCGCCGCGAGTTTCGCAAGGTGCCCCAATTCTGGCGTGCCCGCACCACTCGTCGGCAGACGATCGAACGGCTCCGCCAGCGCTGTCGAAAATGTGACCCGTCGTGAATTTAACCCTCGGGCCTTCGTGCATATCTGATCAGGTGATTCGTTGTTCGACGAACCGCTCATTCGTACCAATTAGATGGCTTTCTTTGTGTCGTATGTCCCAGTCTCCTAGTCAACTTCATGCATACCCTGGCTTTGCCAGATGCACTCAAACGTTGGTCACTGACCTCGTTGCGGCAAGAAAGTTGGGGAAGATTGGAGCCAGGATCATCAGCCAAAGTCAGTGCGCCGGGTTCCAGATAGCCGAGGTGACAAGGCCGTGAGTCCTGTTCAACGAACTGCTCCGGCTGATGGCTCAACTCCGGGCGCCGCCGGCACAAGTGTGGGGCGATGCCTGATGCCGACGCTGCAACAAACAACGGGAGAGGTGCGCCTTGCAGACCACAAACGACGCCATCAGCGGCTGGAGTTCATCTGGAAATATCGGAAAAATACTCATAGAGGGGGAGTAGCTATGCGAGCAAGACGCAATCTGATGGGGCTAATCCTGATCGCTCTTCTGGTTGTATCGCCAGCCGTTGACGCGCAGGACAGCGCTCCAAAATTCGGCCTTCCCGATGACATTGCGTTTGCCGCCCAGCTTTGGCAGGCATTGAGAGATGCCCGACTTGTTGGACCGCGATCGATCGTCGCCCAACCCTATGAGGGCACGACGCCGCACGGAGTCATTCTAATGACAATCGATTCGGAAGTGACCGTCGGCGGGCGCGAAGCGCCGGTCATCGTCAAAAAGAACTATATGGGTGAGAACATCTCCATCGAATCAGTTGCCACTAACCCCAACCTCTTCCTTGGCGCCATTACGGTCATGTTTCGACGAGAGCCAGGCTACGACAAGGAGAACCAGGATTGGTTTTGGGTCAAATACAAAGCCGATGGAACGTTGGACAAAAACCCAAAGGGCATGCAATTGGCAGGCAGGGTAGCCAAGAACCCAGACGATGCTTGTCTAGGCTGCCATATCGCCGCACCTGGCGATGACTATGTCTTCCTGCACGATCGATTTGCCCCGCTTGAGACGGAAGTCGCCTCGGGATCAGCCGAAGATTTAAAGGTGTTCAGAGGACTAAAACCGCTTGCCCAGCAACCAACTTCGGATTCCCTAAAGCAAGGTCTGATCCCGACCTACTACTTTTCAATCTTTAATCTGGTTGACGAGATCACCGAGGTCGCCAAGCTCGAACCCGGCATCGTCGGGCGTCCGGCAATTCCCGCGCTGGACTACAAAGTCGGATCCGGCGAAGTATTGACTAGCGGTCGCACCGACGGCGTCGGCGCTGATATCAGAGGACTGATAAACTTCCCCGAAGCCGGTCGTTACACGATGGCGCTGGAGTCGAACGACGGTGTGCGGATGGAATTAGGCGGCAAGAATATCTTTTCCGATCCGGGCGTGCACGCCGACCGATATTCACGACCTATCTCCATCGATATCGCGACGCCAGGGTGGTATCCGCTTTCGTTGCTCTATTTCGAGAAACGTAACACGGCGACACTGCAGCTGTTTTGGACGAAGCCGGGCGAAGAAGGCGGGCTAAAGACCGTGCCAGCCGACGCCTTTGCCCATCTTTCGGGGTGAATCACTGGAAAGCGCTGGAATACATAAGCTTCGTTGGTAAGAACCGCATCAGTGTCAAACCCTACGACGGCAACGAGCCGCACGGTTTCGTCTTGGAAATTCTGGACACGATGATCCAGAACGACGGTCGAATAGGCTGAGTAATCGTATGACACAACTACGGACCTGAGGGTGTCGAGGTCGAAGATGTCCAGGTTGACAGGGCCAAGTACAGGGCGGACAGCACCCTGAACAAGAACCCCAATTGGGTGATATTCGCTGGCCGCGGAGCGAAGGGCGCCGACGCAGGGTGTATCGCCTGCCATCAGGCGGCACCCGACGAGGATCTGATCTACACCTTCGAGCGGCGTTGACGTGTCTTGTTGAACGGGTCTCGAGGAGAGGGCGCTCGCAAGATCAGAGCACCTATCCCTAGTGCCTTCCCGACTTCTAGAGACAGGCTCTCCCAGAGACCCGTGGTTGCCACATTCTTCTAGATGGAAGGAGCATGCCCATAATGAGTTTCCCGCGCGTCCTTAGAGCCGCTGTCCTGGTCTTTGGTCTGGCGGGTGCGGCGGCGGCTCAGGAATTCGAGATCAAGCACCATCTCACGATCGAAAACCCGGCCGAACTTCAACCTTCGGAAGCCCTGCGCGTCTATCAAAGCATCGCCGGTGAGCTGTCGCGGGGGTATGCCATTTCCAAGGACAAAATCGCCCAAACCTATCGCAGGTGGCGGCTGTTCAACACGGCGCCCTACCAGTCCGCCACCCATGGCAACCGCTACGTCAACAACTACGCCAACGAAAAGAGCTACGGCAAGCCGGGGGCCGTGATGCCGCCCGGCACTGTTCTCGCCAAGGACAGCTTCACCGTTACCGCCGATTCCGGCATCTTCGGCGGGGCGCTGTTCCTGATGGAGAAGCTGGCGCCAGGAACCAGCCCAAATACCGGCGACTGGCGTTACGTCATGATCATGCCCGACGGTAGCGTCCTCGGCGACAGCACGGGCGAGAACCAAGACCGTGTCGAGTTCTGTGACGACTGCCACGTAGCCAAGGCCGACGACGACTACCTCTTCTTGGTGCCCGAGGAGTACCGGGCCAAGCTCCAGGATTGACACCCTCAGGGTCGCAGGGGCGAGCCCGGTCTTGTCGATACCGGCTGATCCGAGAGTTTCACAGTGGCTCCTCGGACGGGGTATGGCTGTGAGCGCCTCGGGGTCCGCGCCGGACAGGCGCCTTGGGCTTATGAATCGACCTCAGTCGCGTAGCAGTTGGCCGTAGCCTTGTAGGGACTCATGGTACCCGGAGTCGCGCAGACACTGCCAAAGGAGCGTCTGGATCGCGCTCAACGCCGGCTTCCCGAGAGCTTGCTCGGCGCGCTCTATGATCTCCACAGCCCGGATGCCGGTACAGGGGATGAAGAGGGCATCGGCGTCATGCCGGCAGACCTCCAAAGCCGCCTCGAAGATCGCGTCCGGCGGCAGCTCCGCGAAGAGTGCACCGTCCTCGATGCAGAAGCTGCCAATGTTGAGGACGGTGATCCCGTGCAATTCCAAGAAATCGCGCATCGCCTGGTTGACAGAATCCGCATAGGGCGTCAGCAACGAGACCTGTTGGATACCCAACTTCTCCATAGCTGCAACAGCCGACGTGAGGGGTGTCACGACCGGTACTTCCGGACGGCCTTTTCGAATCTGAGCCGCGACCTCGTCGTACCCCAGTGCCACGGTTCCGGAGGTGCAACTATAAGCGATGGTGTCGAGCCTCATGCCGGGCAGGATTTGCCGAACCGCTTCGGTGAGAAGGGGACCCATGGCACGGTAGTTCTCTATCGTCACGGGGCCCTCAGCCATCACACGGCTGGTATGAAACATGACGTCATCAGGCAGCATGTTGCGGAAATCGCGCTCTATGGCAGCGTTCGTGCTGAGTGCTATCAAGCCGATGCGAAGACGCGCTGGTCCGCCGTCGAACTCGAACCGAACACTCACCTTTTCCGTAGGCGTTTCAACCGATTCGGATTGCGTGCCCATATGCGAATCCTCAGAGCTGTTGTGGTGCGTCGATCGAAACCTGCCCGAGTGCCGCAGCCGCCGCCGTTCACCGGCGACGGCTCAGGAAAATAATCTCACTGGACGCACTCTATTAGGCGATTTTCTATATCGATCGCGATCACGTCACCATCCTTAATCTTAGAGATGGGGCCTCCATCGTCAAAGCGCGGACGAACTTCTGCAATCATGATTGGACCGCGCCCCATTCCAATGATGGAGGAATCAGAAACGATGGCCACATCACGCAAGCCGGCGCCGTAAAGCAGGGAGGCAAACTCGTTCGTACTACCGTGCATGACGAGTACGTCGCCCGCCACTATGCGGCCCGATTGCAATGCTTCAATTGCATTGTCCAAACCTTCAATACATCGTGCCGGTCCCTTGAAGCTTTTCCGATTTTGGCCAGTAAACGGGCGAAGATACGCACCGCCTGGGGCGATATTTCCAGTCAGGACGACGATTCCCGGAACATCATCCACCGGTTCTTCAAGCGTTCTTATGACGGCCTCGTTGGGAGGAGAAGCAGCGTCAAGATGATCGCGCAGTTTGCCACCACCGACTGTTGGAACATCCGTATCCAGGATACTGGCGAGCTGTTTCATGACACCTAGAGTGCCGCCGGCAGCCTCAAAATCCTCGATTCGAAGGGACCCATTGGGAATTACGTTGTGCAACAGCATGGGAACGCGTCCGTCGCAATTCCGTATCTCTTGACGAGTGTCCAGGTCCAGACCGACATCCGCGGCGGCTTCCTCCAGAAAGGTAACGGCACTTGTGGCACCGCCTACCGCAACCGCGACCATGATACTGTTGATTAGAGACGCTCTCGAAAAAAGCTGGCGAGCCGTAAAATCTTCTTTGACAAGCTCGACTGCTCGCGCGCCAGCGTCTTTTGCGTATCGACGAAGCTTGGCGCTACCGCCACCGATGGGCGATGAACCGGGCAAGGCGATGCCAAGCGCCTCACATATGAGATGCATCGTGCTTGCGGTCGCGACTCCGGGACAAACGCCTGGAGAGCCGACGGCAGTCCTCGACAAGGCGTCGATTTGCTCAAATTCGACCTTCCCGGCCAAGTACGCACCGAAGCCTTCATACGCGTCATAAAGGCTGGTTTCCGCATCGCTACTCCCAGTACCGGACTGATACCCGCAGGGCACAACAATGCTCGGAATATCCAAGCGTGCAGCAGCTCTTAGATGGGCCGGCGCCGTCGAATCGCATGACGAGAGCAAGACCATACCGTCCAGGCGGGTGCCGCGAATCATCAACTCAATATCGTTTACGATTGCCGCCCGTGCATCCGCCAGCGACTCGGCTTGGCCACTGCAGGCAAACAACGCTTCCGATGGCGCAACGGTGCGAATCTCAAATGGAAATCCCCCGGCCTCCCGAATACCATCCTGAACATATTTTGAGATTTCATCCAGTTGGCCATAACAAACCGACAGTGTTGACGAAGTGTTAACCACCGCGATTTTGGGTTTGGCAAAATCCTCTTCCGACAAACCAAGCGCCGACCATTGAGTCCGCTGTATGACCCAGCCCCAACTACCGTAAGCATATCTCTGATCACTCATCGGATTTT
>CAZCVU010000058.1:0-2793 GCA_964501745.1 uncultured Flavobacteriales bacterium
GGTCTCGGCAACGACACGATTCGTCACGTGGTTTCCAATAGCGTGGTCAACGTGATCGATGAGGATAATGCGGAAATCAGCGAGTACCACACGATCTACTACTCGCGCGAAGGCCGAATAGAGGACAGGGACGGTCCGCTGCCGTTCAATGGGCCGCACCGGCTCGGCGATAGCTTCGCAAAGTTGCGGCGGGTCGGCGACGAATGGCAGATCGCCGCCAGGGAGAACACCCACACCATATTCCAGCAGCCGGACCAACCCATGGCCTTGACGGAATGGGCCGATAAGGAAGGCAAATTGACTGGTGAAGAGTGACGGTATCTCCGGGCCCAAATCACACGGTTCTATGCTGCACATTGACCGGGAGCGTTGAGCTTGGATTGACGCTGGAATCAAGCCATCGCTTGGTCGGTTGGTTAGGGCTAAGGCAAGGAAGTGTAAGCCGCAGTTTGCTGTTGGCCGCTAATCCTTGCCGTAGTCGTGATCCGGATAGTTGGTCTCGCCGAGCTTCCAATAGCCACGCGTATGGACCCGTTCGCGTTCAATTTCCCGCTCGTCCACCAGATAGTCGCGAATACGCCGCATCGTGGCGGCCTCGCAGGCAATCCAGAAATAACAGTTCTCGGAAGGTAGCCTCGTCTCTTTGATGGCCGCCTCCAACAAGCTACCGGGCCGGGCGTTGGTGGGACCACGGTGGAGCCAAATCGGCGATACGGTAGCAGTTGAGCTCAATTCCCGTTCCTCTTCGGCGCCATAAATCTCGCCAAAAACCGTCGCTTCGCAGTCGGCCGGCAGCGCATCGAGGACTGTTCCCACCGCCGGCAGCGCCGTATCGTCGGCAACTAGCACGAGTTGCGCGGCATCCTCCGGCACGTCGTAGCCACCGCCCGGCCCGGCGACAAACATCGGATCGCCGGCCTTCGCCGTTTCTGCCCAGGTTGCGGCGATGCCATTGCCGTGGTGGACAAATTCCACCTCCAGTTCGCGGCGGTTGGGATCGTAGCGACGTGGCGTGTAGGTACGCGACGGCGGCCGCGGCGCTTCGGTATCGCTTGGTGACCACTCTTCACCCTCGGGGACGAATAACAGCTTGATGTGGCTGCCCGGGCGCGGCGGTCCGAAGTTGGTCAGCTCCTCGCCACCGAAGCTGATGCGGGTCATGTGGGGAGTCGCTCTCTCCACGCGCTCGACTGTGACGAAGCGCGGCGGTCGACGCGGACGGCGGTTGCCGCCACCGGGACCAGCTTTCGGAGGAGTATTGGTAGCCTGCGTATCACTCATTACTTGGGTCCTTTCCGATTTCGATTCGGTTTACCTATAGGCAAAAAATCAATCACCGGGCGCGTAGCCGGCGCGCGGTGAGCGCATTGCAAACCACGACAACGCGAGCGTTGTTGCGAACAGTGCGATGGCGCTGGCGCCCAGCGACCAGTGCACACCGACAAAGCTGCCGCCGACACCGATGGTAAGGCCGCTGAACGACATCAGTCCCAGCGACGACATGCTGTAGACGCCGATTACCCGGCCGCGAATTTCCCGCGGCGCGTGAATCTGCACCAGGCTTTGGGTCAGCGAGGCATAGGCGAGATGCAGGAACCCGGCAGCGAACATAAATGAGACCGCCAATACAAAACTCGATGTCGCGGCGAATCCCACAAGCGAGATACACCACAAGCCAACCAGCACGAATGCCGCTTTCGGTGTCGGCGGCAGAAGGTTTTTTGTCTCGAGAACGATGCCCGAAGTGATTGCACCAGCGGCACCGGCACCGAACAATACACTGTAGGCCAGGCTTGATTCGCCATGCCCGAGGGCGGTTGCAAAGGCCGGTAACTGCGCCTGGAAAGCATTGCCGACAAACAACGATGCCGCGCCGGCAAGTGCTGTCATTGAAATGATAATTGGATTGGCGGCGATGCTGCGCAGCGTCGACATGATGTCGGCGAAACCGCGAAGCGCGCGTGTTTCGACCCGTGGTTTAGTGCTGAACTTCGGTCCGTAGGGCGCCCGCCATAGCCAAAGCGTCAGCGGCAGATAGATGGCCGCATTGATCACGAGCCCCATGACCGGCCCCAGCATGATCATCATTACGCCACCAATCGCGGGGCCCAAAAGCATGCCTAGGGTGCGCGACATGGCGAGCAAACGAACCGCGCTATGAAGCTGGGCCGAGCCGACGATATCGTGGATCAGGAGTTGCGCCGACGGCCCCCAGAACACGCCGGCCATGCCGTGGACGATAAGCAACACCACGGCATGCCACTGCTGCAGGCTGTCGAAAAAGATGAAAACTCCCCAGCCAAGCGAGGCAATTATGAACAGCAGCATGCCGATTTGAATGATGCGTCTTGGATCGTAGCGATCGGCCAGCGCACCGGAGGCCATCGAGAACAACAGGAACGGTACCCAGTGTGCAATCACGGCGAACCCGCCGAGCGTCGGCGAGTGAAACTTTTCGAAAATGACCCAGTAACTGATCACATGCTCGATGCTGTCGGCCATCATCACCAGGGCCGATCCCAGCAAATAGGCGCGGGCACCCTTGACACGAAGCGCGGCGAAGGACCGTGGCTTTTCTCCGCCCTCGTCGATGGAGGCTGCTTCGTCCGTCACTGCGACCTGACACCCTCCACTTCGCTCGCAGCACTGGCGAGGGCGGAAACGATGGTTCCAACCTGTTCATTTGTCAGAGGACCAGCCGCAGTCTGTTGCTCAACCGCTCGCGTCAGGTCGTCCAAAGCGACACGCAGCCGCGGCGTCATTGCCGTGTCGCCGGCGGCCCTCTTGCGATGG
>CAZCVU010000058.1:2803-9824 GCA_964501745.1 uncultured Flavobacteriales bacterium
GATGGCAACCGTCGCCCGTCTGCGCCTCACTCACCTCCGCCATGCGGGCAAATATCGCCTCGACAATCGCCTTATTGGCTTTTAGCGCAAGCGACCCATCGGAGGTTATCTCATAAAGCTTCTTGTTTCCCTCGCTGGCAATCGCCCGGATCCAATCGAGTTCCTCCAGCAGCGTAAGTGTGGGGTAGATCACGCCGGGGCTCGGGCTGTAGGCTCCTTCGACCAATTCTTCGATAGCCTTGATGAGCTCGTATCCGTGTCGAGGTTTATCGGCGATCAACTTCAGGATCAGGAATCTCAAATCGCCATGAGCGAAGAAGCGGCCGAGCTTTTGCCGACGACCATACCTATGATGATGTCCGTCTTTGCGATGGCCGCCAGGCGAATGGTCAGCTCGTCTTCCCATGATCTCACCGTGATTTTCGTTATGTCGAAAACTGCGTTATAACGAATTTATCGATATAACGTTAATTTAGATATAACTAAACTATAAGACTGTCAACCTATCTCTCTGACGAGGTCGGCCAACGCACTTTGTGAACCGCCATCAGGGCTGCGGTGAGTAATCCATAAGCTCGAGCACCGTCGGGACTATTTTCTCGTACGGTGGCACACCTTGCGGAAAGGCATTGGCCGCCGCCTGCCAACGTGGGTCTTCGACGAATTTCGGCCAGATCTCCTCCCGCGCCTGTGCCGACTCAAAGGCCAGCAAGTAGACGAACGTGCGACCGTCTCGTTCCAGCGGCTGCCAATAGCCGACGGGCCGGATTCCGACCGTTTCGAATACCGGATGAACGACATCACGGAACAAAGTCTGGCATTCTTCCATGCGGCCTTCGGCGATCGTATATTGCCTAAGCTCGTAGATCATGCGGACACCTCCAACGCTAAATAAACTGTAAGGACCGACTCATCGAGAAGCGTAAACTAGGAAGCAGTGATCTGATCGTATCCGAGATCTGCATGGGCACAATGACCTACGGTGAGCAGAACACCGAGAAAGAGGCCCATGAACAGCTCTCCTATGCCTGGGATCATGGGGTCAATTGCCTGGATACCGGGGAGATGTATCCGGTTCCGACGCGGCCCGAAACGCAGGGTCTGACGGAACGCTATATTGGCAGCTGGATGAAAGGCCGCGCGCGCGACAGCGTGTTGATATTTGGCAAAGTGACCAGCACAAGTCCAAAGACCTGGATTCCTCCGAACCGGGTTCCGCCCCAGGCCGCAGCCCCGACCCGCATGACGCCCGAGTCAATTCGCGCCGCAGTTCACGGCAGTCTGAAACGGTTACAGACCGACTATATCGACCTGATGGAACTGCACTGGCCGGAGCGCTACGTCGGCACCATGTTCGGCGCCTGGGAGTACAAGCGGTCCCTGGAGCAGGCGGATGTCGTCCCCTTCGAAGATCAGGTGGGTACCCTGGCAAAGCTGATCGAGGAGGGAAAACTGCGGGCCTGGGGACTCAGCAACGAAACCACCTACGGCTTGTGCAAATTCCACGAAACTGCCCGTGCCTTGGGCGTACCACTGCCCGTCTCGGTACAGAATGACTTCGGCCTGCTGGATCGCTCGATGGAGCCTGAGATCGCCGAGGCAATCGCACCGAAATATCTCAACATCGGCTTCGTGGTATACGGAGCGCTGAACGGCGGACTGCTGAGCGGCAAATACTTTGACGGCGAGGCGACGGCAGCCCGGCATACTCTGTGGCCGAACTTCCAGCCCCGCTATCACTCCGACTTGAGCCGCAAGGCGGCGCAGCGATACCTGGCGCTTGCCCGTGCCCACGAACTGACATTGGTCGAACTGGCCCTGGGCTGGACCCTGTCCCGCGAGTATGTCGCCACAACCATTATAGGCTCGACGAAGATGCCGCAGCTTGCGGCGTGCCTGAAGACGGTCGATGTCGAGATCAGCGACGAGTTGAGTGCCGAGATCGATAACATTCACGCGGCCTGCGCCAATCCCAACAAGTCGGCTGGAGTAATCTCGCCGGGCTTCGTTGAGGATGTTCGCAAAGGAATCTAGAGATCCACGTCGCATAACAGTTGGGCAGGACGAGCTAACACAATAGATGGCGCTGCCTGTTGCGCCGGCTGGCAAGATAATGTTCTAGCCGGCTTCACCTTCATCGCCGGACATCGAAGCCGGAGACACCGCCACGGTAGCAGCTTCCAACAATTGAACGTCGGCGCTGCGAAGCGCCTTCAGTATGTCGGCGTTGATCTTGTAGCGATGTTGAAAATACTGCTTGCTTGGAACCCAATACCGGGCGCCCAGAACGATGCCCCCATAGGTAAAATCGTGGACCCCCACTTGCACACCGGGGACCTCGCTGATCGCCTCGTGAGCCTCTATCGCCTTCGCAATCGATACGATGGCGCGATCCAGATCGGTGTCGCCTGCCACCGCAATTTTCGTCTGCACCACGCGGTTGGTTTCCGAATTAACGATGACATTGCCAACCACTTCCTTGTTGGGAATGCTAATGCGCTCGCCGTCTTCGCCGACAAGGATGGTTGCAGGCAATCTGATGTCTTCTACGACGCCGCTTGTCCGGTCGAGCGTTATCGTATCGCCGACGGAAAATGGTCGCCCAAGAATGATCGCAAGGCCAGCCCCGTAGTTTGACAGCGGCCCCTGAATTGCGAGCGTTGCGCCAAAAGCAGCTGCACCTGCAAGTGCGATTAGCGGCGCGATGGATATTCCAAAATTGCCAAGCGTAATGATAGCGAGGATCGCGATCAGCACGATGCGGACGATATTTCCGATGAACCTCGCGAGCGTTTGATCGACGTCCTTCGTTTCGGCAACGGCAACAATTCTTCGCCCTGCCCAGTTGGAAAGTTTCCAACCAACAAATAGGAAGACCAGCGCTCCCAAGATTTGGAAGCCAAAGGTGACAGCAAACTCGATCAGTTGATCGATCAGCTTGGTGATGGCGGCGATTTGTTCTTCCATGTTCTACCCTGCACGGATCCGGTGTTTACGAAACAGGTGCTGATGCTGGTTCGAAACAATAGCGAACCATCCGCATGTCTGCGGAAAAAAGTCTGAATTCGTCAAGCGGTTTCGGATCACTATTCGTCCGGCCGCGTGTGCAAATTCCGGAGACGTCTAATCCGTTACGCGCGCGCCCGTTACATGCCCTTGTTGCCTGACGCATGCTAATGAGGCACGATCACGCCCGCCGCGGAAACCAAAAAAACGAACCTTCGCTTATGACGTCACAAGACATCCAGCGCAAGCTCACCGCAATCCTCTACGCTGACGTCGTCGGTTACAGCCGACTGACCGGCGCCGACGAAGTAGGAACGCACCGGCTCCTCAGCAGCTGTCTCGATGCGATGACCGCATTGATTGAGAAACACCGCGGCCGGGTCGTCCACTACGCTGGTGATGCGGTCCTTGCCGACTTCGGCAGCGTAGTCGATGCATTAACATCGGCGGTCGAAGTACAAAGTGACATAGCAGCCCGAAACGAGGCGCTGCCCGACGACCACAAAGTCCAATTCCGCATCGGCATCAACCTCGGCGAAGTCATCATCGACCGCGAGGATATCTACGGCGATGGCGTAAACGTTGCGGCACGGCTCGAGGGGATCGCCGACCCCGGCGGCATTTGCATTTCCGCCTCAGTCCATGAACAGGTTGCCGGGAAACTGGAGCTGGCGTTCGAAAACATGGGTGACCAGGAAGTCAAGAATATCGCCAAACCGGTGCATGCCTACCGCGTCCTATCGAATGACAGCCGCCTGAATGCGCCAGCCGCATCGCAGGGCGCTTCACTGCAAGAGAAGCCGTCGATCGCCGTCCTTCCCTTCGACAACATGAGCGGTGATCCTGAGCAGGAGTATTTCGCCGACGGCATCACCGAGGACATCATTACCGAGCTGTCCAGGTTCAAGGAACTTATGGTGATCGCCCGCAATTCAACCTTTACGTTTAAGGGTCGAGCCGTGAACGTCCAGGACGTCGGCCAGGAGCTAGGCGTTCGCTACGTGGTCGAGGGAAGCGTCCGCAAGGCCGGGAATCGGGTGCGCATCACGGTCCAGCTCGTCGACGCGGAAACCAGCAACCATATCTGGGCGGAACGTTACGACCGCGAGCTCGAAGATATTTTCGCACTGCAGGACGAGGTCACGCAGGCCATCGTAGCGACGCTGCCAGGGCGGGTGGAGGCTGACAACATCCAGCGCGTCGAGCGCAAGCCGACAGAAATCATGGCGGCCCACGACTACTTGATCCGTGCCAAGATCCACCACCACAATGGCACCCGCGAAGACAATGCGATTGGCCAGGAGATGGTGGGAAAGGCGATCGAACTCGACCCACAATATGCACAGGCCTATGCATGGAAGGCCTGCATCCTGGGCCAATCGTTTGCCCGGGGTTATGTCGAAATGGACGAGGTCTTGGAAGAGATCGTCGCGTCCTTGGAGAAATCCCAATCGCTCGACGACAACGATTACGAGTGCCATCGAATCCTCGCTGCGGTCAACGTCATACACAACAAGCTCGACCAGGCCAAATACCATCAGGAAAAGGCATTCGCGCTCAAACCGAACTACGACCTGATCGTGGTTCAAAACGGCGAACTGGCGACTTGGCTTGGAAAGCCCGAGGAAGGTGCCGACTGGGTCAAGACAGCGATGCGCCTCAACCCCTATCATCCGGAACGCTACTGGAGCCATTTGGGCAGGGCACTGTACGGCGCGCGCCGTTACCAGGAAGCGGTCGAAGCATTTAAACGGCTGGCGCAACCCGATCACGGCCAATACGCGTTTATAACGGCGTGTTACGCGCAGTTGGACGATGATGAACAAGCACGAACTTCCGCCGACGAAGTCCTGAAGCTGGCTCCCGATTTCTCAGCGGAAACCTACACCGGCAGTTTGCCTTACCAAGACCAGGAAGACCGCGAGCATCTCCGCACCGGCCTAGCCAAGGCGGGCCTTCCAAACTGATCCAATGTACCAGGACCCGGCACGCTCAGCTAATAACCTTCGTCCTCTAAATTGAGCAGCGGAAATGCACTGAAGACATCGGGCCGACCGACTGGTTCCGCCTTGCTGAGATAGCTGGCGTCGAGTTCCTCGAGGCGCCGCAGTCCGAGAAACGCCATATCGAGCTGCATTTCGTTTTCAAGCAGCTCGAGCGCCCGAACCAATCCATCCTCGCCAGCGGCGGCCAAGCCGCAACACTGCAGACGTCCGAGACCGACGGCGCTGGCGCCCAAAGCCAACGCCTTCAGAACATCGCTACCCCGCAAAACCCCGCCATCGACGTAGATCTGTGCCCTACCTTGCACGGCGTCGACGATCTCCGGCAGGACCGCGATCGATCCGAGACCGTGATCCAGACACCTTCCACCGTGGTTGGAGACATAGATTCCATCGACGCCTATCTCGCAGGCCAGCGCTGCATCTTCTGCCGTGGCAAGCCCTTTCAGGATCAGCGGCACGTCATGGACTTCCTTAAATCGACGCACATTGTCCCAATTGAACGCCGCCTGAAACTCGGCGCTGCCGGAGCTCCAGGGCTTGACGTATCGTTTGCTGATATCGCGTTCGCGGCGTGAGTAGACGGCCGAATCAACGGTTATGCAAAACGCGAAATAGCCGTTGTCGATCGCCCGGCGTACATGGTCGTCGACGAAGTCGTCGCCGCCGCGCACATAGAGCTGAAACACTTTCGGGTTATTCGCCGCCTTGGCGACGGCTTCGAGGCCGGGCGCGCAAACCGAACTCAGCATGTGTGCAACGCCAAACCGGGCAGCGGCCCGGCTCACGGCTGCGCCGCCATCTTCGACAAAGTTCTCGACCGACCCGATCGGCGCCAGAAAGACTGGAATTCGCAGGGGTTGACCGAGTATCGATCCGCTCGCGTCGACCTCCGACACGTCGCGCAAGACCCGCGGACGAAAGGCGATCGAATCGAGGGCAAGTCGGTTGCGCCTCAGCGTCGTTTCGGTTTCCGTGCCGCCGGCGAGGTAGTCCCAGTCGATCTGCGACAGGTTCAGGCGCGCCGACTTGACGATCTCGTGCAGGGTCTGAAATTTGGACTCTAGTCCCGACTCAGCTGATTTCTTGTTCATCAAATGCCCCGTCTGGTAACAGCACTCGCAAGACTGAACGGTGGTGAACCGGCTATGCTCCTTACCTATCGTAGGACAAGAAAGCCCCTGCGGGATACCAAAACGCCGGGTCTCAACTCTCGCTGGTTACAGGCTCCCGCATCCGAGGTTTCGCTGCGCTCTTCGCCGCGCCGGCCGCAGTTTCGCCGACAGTGCCTGCCGCGCCGCGTTCATCGCGGTCCGGGTCACCAAATTCCAACGCGACTTCCCCGTCAAAGGGAGGCAAATGGCCTTTTTCTCTCATCTTTCTCGGCAGCTTTGTGAGCCGTGGGTCCATCGGACAGCCGATCTGACAGCGGGCGCAATGCGGTGGCCCGGAGTCGAGATAGGCCATGCCCCTGGAAGAATTGATGAGATCGTCCACTTCGCTCATCTGCTTGAGCGGCTCGAGCCTGTCGTGGATACCGGTTTCGCCATAGATACAACGAATCTGGCTCACCAGCCCCTCCTCCGGAATGGCGTCCCAGGGACAGAGCTTCACACAACGGTAGCCGCATATTTCGGGCTGGCAGAGTTCGCCCTCGATCAGCGGATCAGGCGGCAGCTCCGCCGTCGTCAGCAGCGAGCCCAAACGCACGTTCGCACCGAATTCGCGGGTGATGAGCGGGCCGGCAAGCCCGACTTGCCCAAGCCCCGCCTGTTCGGCCGCGTGACGTTCGGAGAACGACCCCATGAACTTGATCTCGGGATTGGGCTCTTCGCTCAATATCTCAGGCGCCCCCGAATCGCGCGCCG
This sequence comes from uncultured Flavobacteriales bacterium, assembly GCA_964501745.1. Classification (GTDB taxonomy): domain Bacteria; phylum Pseudomonadota; class Alphaproteobacteria; order UBA8366; family CAVOAK01; genus CAVOAK01. The sequence continues at coordinate 9,681 of CAZCVU010000058.1, forward strand.
CGGGCATCGGCATGGTGATGAATTCGCGATCTTCCAGAAGAATCGTCAGTCGGTAGGTGGCGAGGTTCAGGATCTCGTTGAGCCGCAGCCAGCCGAACTGGAGGAAGGAGTAATTCGGTGCCGTGAGCAGCGTTCCCACGGGAA
>CAZCVU010000059.1:0-6044 GCA_964501745.1 uncultured Flavobacteriales bacterium
CGGACTGTCAGGCCTGACAGTCGCGGAATACTTCCGAGACGAGGAAGGCCAGGATGTCCTGTTCTTCGTCGACAATATATTCCGGTTCACACAGGCAGGCTCCGAAGTGTCGGCGCTTCTCGGCCGCATTCCCTCGGCCGTTGGTTACCAGCCGACGTTGGGGACCGATCTTGGCGTGTTGCAGGAGCGCATCACGTCAACGAAGAAGGGGTCGATTACATCCGTTCAGGCGATCTATGTGCCGGCCGACGACCTAACGGACCCGGCGCCGGCAACGACTTTCTCCCATCTTGACGCAACAACGGTGCTGTCACGTCAGATCTCCGAGCTCGGAATCTATCCGGCGGTCGACCCGCTCGATTCCACAAGCCGGATTCTCGATCCTCGCATCGTCGGCGAGGAACATTATCTCGTCGCACGAGAGGTTCAACGTGTGCTGCAGAACTATAAATCGTTGCAGGACATCATTGCCATTCTCGGCATGGACGAACTCAGCGAGGAGGACAAGCAGGTCGTCGCGCGAGCCCGCAAGATTCAGCGCTTCTTGTCGCAGCCGTTCCACGTCGCGGAGGTGTTTACCGGAACCGCTGGCAAGCTCGTCGAGCTTGAAGACACGATTCGGGGATTCAAGGGCATCATTGACGGCGAGTATGATGATCTGCCGGAGGCCTCCTTCTATATGGTCGGAACCATCGAAGAGGCAGTCGAAAAGGCGAAAGTGATGGCCGCGGAAGTTGCGTCCGGCGGCGCCGGCTGAGATCGGACCTGAGACGTGGCAGACAAGATCGAATTCGAACTGGTTGCACCTGAACGCCTGTTGATTTCAGGTCGATTTGATATGGTTGTGGTGCCGGGCGAGGAAGGCGATTTCGGCGTTTTAGCTAGCCATGCCCCCGTTATCTCGACGCTGCGCCCCGGCACAATCGCGATCTTCGAAGATGGCCGTGTCACCAACAGAGTATTCGTTGCCGCGGGCTTTGCCGAAGTAACGCCGGAGCGTCTAACGGTGATGGCCGAAGACGCGGTACCACTCGAGGAGATCGATCGCGCCGAATTGGTGCAGACGATCAGCGATTTGCGGGAGGATATCGGCATCGCCCGCGACGAGGCAGAACAGGCCGTTGCCGAATCAGGCCTGATAATTGCCGAGGCGAAACTTCAGGCAGTCGATCAGCCGGCTTACTAGCATCCGAGTTAGATGGGGTCGACATTGCGGCGCGGGCCTAGATCAGTCGCGCAGGCGTATCGGGGTGATCCGTATCAGGCCACGAGGTTGAACAGTGTGCCGGGTTCAAGAACGCCCTGACTCTCGATTTTGAGCGAACCGGCACCCGCAAGGCCTGCCCCACCAATTTCACCCGTGCCTAGTTTCTCGCCTCGAAATCTGCTCTCAGGGTCGAAGGTCGGCTCGGCGCTTCTCAGCTCAGGTGCGGCTCCATTTGAGAGTTCGGTTTCTCGCTCCTCGCGGCTCCTCGCCTGTGCGGCTTGCTCTTCACGCTCTTCTTCGCGAACCTCGGTCTTGGCCCGTATCAGCTTCGTCTGCGCCTCTGCGGCGATCTGCCGGTCTGCCGCGGATGGCTGGCTCGGGGCCAAGGCGGCACGTTTTACCTGCTCCATCTTTCTGATTGTAGCACTTGGGTTGTTCGGCACCGCGGCAGTATCGATCTTGACTTCGCCGCCGGTCGCATAGAGGTGGCCATCCGGTCCAAGCCTAAATGTATAGGTTGGTTGGCCCGCATACTGGCCGCCTGCCGTTGCGTGCGCCTGCTCATGCTGGCGCACCTCCTGTTCGCGCCGTTGCAGTTCCTGAACTTCGCGCCGTTCGGCTTCGGTCAGACCGTCGGGGCCTTCACTCTCCTCGTCTGGTACTTCCTCGGCTGAGCTTAGCTGGGCTTGGGTTTGGGTCTTTGGGTCAAGAGGCGCCGTAGGGCGTCCGGGCCGTGCCTGCGCGCTCGATTGGCTATTCGCAGTACTGCTCGCCTCGCCGGCGACGCGCGCGCCTAGCGCCGCTTCAGCAACGGTAGCCCGCTGCAACGTCTGAAGGAGATTAGTGCCGGAGAGTGCAAGAACCGGCGCAACTGAATCCGCCGCAATCATCGTATGTTCCGCGCTTCGCCCTTTCGGTCACGATTTCTTCGTAGGCGCCCGGCGAGACAACAACCAAGGTTCCACCCATTCTGGGCAGAAGGCCGGGAATCCATACCAACGTTGAATTATATAGTGTTTTGGCTTTGAAAAGTCAAAATATACCGCCTGCATTGCAGGTATTTTCTGGTGTCATCGACGCTTGGCCAGGGTCATCTACCGACCGAAACATCCCCGTCAGCGTGTCGCAATGTCCCGAAACTCCTCGACAAGCCGGTCGTACATAGCCCGCTTGAAAGGAACTATGAGGGTCGGCAACTTGTCGATGTCGATCCACCGCCATGCGTTGAATTCCGCCTTGTGCTTGTCCAAACGGATATCGCGATCGGTGCCCGTGAACTGCAAAGCGAACCAATGTAATTCCTGACCGCGGAACCGCCCACGCCAAGCCTGGCGCGAAATCTCGGGTGGCAGATCGTAACAGTGGCGCACACGGCTCTCGGCAACGATCTTGGCCTTGGCAGTACCTATTTCTTCCTCCAACTCGCGCATTGCCGTCTCGCGAGGCGATTCGCCGGCATCGATGCCACCCTGTGGCATCTGCCAGTTCTCGCCGGGATAGTCGATCCGGTTGCCGACAAAGACGCGGCCCTGGCGGTTGAAGATCATCAGACCCACGCCTTGACGATATGGTCGCCGCTCGACTTCATCTGATGTCGGCTCGGGCGCTGAAGACTCCTGGTTCATCGGGCTGCCGCTAGCGGTTTGCCTGCCTGCCGGCAACTGCCGAGACCGGCGCCAGCACGAATCCACGTTCGTTCAGCTTCCTTATCCAGCGTTTGAGCCTCGAAATGGTGATGGGGAAGGGTTGGCCAAATGCAACTGCGGCGCCGTTCCGGCGGGCGACTTTTTCGACTTCTTCAAGCTGGGCGTCGATTGCGATGCGACTGGCTTGCTGGTCGAGGAAGATATCGTTGATGGCGCGCGGCAAGCCGACTTCCGTTGCCAGGCGCGGTGCGACGCTTAGAGGGTTGTCCCGGCCGTCCACGAACATCAGCCCGCGTCGCTTCAGTTCCACCAAAATGGGTCGTAGCGCCTGGGCGTCGGTGGTAAAGCGCGATCCGAGAAAGTTAGTCACACCGACATAGCCGGTAAACCGGCTTAAGACCCACTCGAGGCGGCGCAGATTCTGCTCGGTATCGAGCGTGGTTAATAGTCCGTATGGCCCGGGGTCGCTGCGCGGATAGTCGAGCGGCTCCATCGGCAGCGTGATGACCACTTCGTGACCTGCCGCACGGGACGCGTCGATCCACTCGTCAAGGCGCCGCGCATAGGGTGCAAAGGCGAGGGTCACCGCGCCCGGGAGTTCCTGAATCGCGCTCTGTGTGCTGGTTGCCGAAACGCCAAGATTTGTTATCACGATGGCGATCCTTGGCCGTGTCTCCAGCGCGTTGAATGGACGGGAATAGACGCGCCAGGGCTGCCGGCCGGCCGCATCGACAATCGGAAGGGGGCCCAATTCGCCCTGTTCTACCAGCTCCGGATCCGGATGCGGATGAAGCACGGCGACGGTTTCCAATTGCGGCGCCGTCGCCGGTTGCGCGGCAATACCGTTCGTCTGAGCCCCGGTCTCCGCCCCGGCGGCCTCGCTACCTTCTGCTAGCTGCGATTGCTCGGAGTCGGAGTCCGCGCCGCCACTTTCGATCGCCGCTGCCGCCGTGCCGCTTGCCGGGGCGGTAATTTGCGATTGGCTGCTCCGCAGGGGTTGTTTCGGTGGTGGGACCTGCATTGACATCTGTGGGCGCATTGCCCGCAGTTCTGCCATCGTGGCTTCCTCGGTGAGCTCAAGCCAGAGGATGAGGCCGCCGAGGACCAGGATGAAGACCCCCCATGCGGAGCCAAGCAGGATCCATGGCAGATACGGATTTGGTTCCTTTGGCGTGAGATATTCATCGTCGTCTTCGTCAATGTCGACGAAATCCTGACTCTCGGCTTCCTCGCCGACCATCTCCTCGGCGTCAGCAAATTCTTCAGCGGTATCAGGCTCGCCGCCTTCGGGCGCTGCCGGATCTCCGCTGTCATCATCAACGTCTTCGACGTCGTTGACGTCGAAGTCTGACATGCTCTACCTCGCCATGGTTTGTCGATAGCATTCCACAATCGCTACCGGATCAATTAACGAAACGCTTTCCGTAAAGCGCGATGCCTTGCAGCAGATCAACTGCCCGGCCAAGCTGGTAGTCGATCGGCGCTCCGTCGCCCGACGACCTCGCGGCGACACCTCCCTGCTGGCCGGACGCGGCGCCTTCACCGCTCTCGTTCTCAAGTGCACCGCGTAGATCCTCTTCGTGGCGCTCGAGGTTGCGGCCGCGCAGTGGCTCGAGTCGCACCTGTTCGACGATGATGTCAGGGTCAATTCCCTTGGCCTGGATGGAGCGACCCGACGGTGTGTAATACCGCTGCGTCGTTAGCTTGATCGCGCCCGCCCTGCCCAACGGCATGATGGTCTGCACCGATCCCTTACCAAAGGTGCGTGTACCCAACAGGATGCCGCGCCGGTGGTCTTGAAGCGCGCCGGCGACTATCTCAGACGCCGAAGCCGAGCCTGAATTTATCAGGACAACGACCGGCAGACCGCCGGTTATGTCGCCAGGCGTCGCGTTGAAGCGCTGGGCATTGTCGGCGGAGCGTCCACGAGTGGAAACGATCTCGCCTTGCTCCAGAAATGCGTCAGAAACCTCAACGGCCTGGTCAAGGAGCCCGCCGGGATTATTGCGCAAGTCTAGAATGAACCCCGTTAGCTGGTCGCCCAGTTCCTCGTTAAGCTTCTTGACGGCTCGCAGCAGGCCGCTTTTGGTCTGCTCATTGAAGCTGGTGATACGAACGTAGCCGGCATTGTCCTCAACCCGCGAGCGAACCGAATCGATGCGGATCTTGTCACGGGTCAGGGTCACGTCAAACGCCTCGGTATCGGTTCTACGTATCGTGAGTGTGATGTCGCTGCCGACCTTGCCGCGCATCTTCTCCACGGCTTTGTTGAGCGTTAGTCCGCGCACCGCTTCGCCGTCGAGATGCGTGATATAGTCACCGGCCTGTATGCCGGCGCGGTAGGCTGGCGTATCGTCTATCGGTGACACCACTTTGACGAGGCCATCTTCCAGCGTGACCTCGATGCCAAGGCCACCGAACTCGCCCCGTGTCTGCACCTGCATATCCTGGAAGTGCTTGGCGTTGAGAAAGCTGGAATGCGGGTCGAGGCTCGCCAACATGCCTTGAATGGCAGCTTCAATTAGGGCCTCGTCGCTTACGCCCTCCACATAGTCGGCCCGCACTCGCTCGAACACATCGCCGAACAGTTCGAGCTGCCGATATGTTTCCGACTTGTCCTGCTGGGCCGGTCCCACAAGTGGAAACGCCAGCAAGCCAACCGCTACAGCCGCCATCGCTAAGATGGTCCTTCGCACGTTCTTCATCATCCCCGCACTTTCTGCCCGCTGGCCGTCATCCAGGGCAGCGGATTTATCGGTTGGCCATCTCGGCGCAACTCGACATAGAGGGCCGTCTCTTCTCTATCGGCACGGCCCATGGAGCCTATAGGTTCGCCGGCGAGCAACCACTGACCGACCACACAATCGATCTGTGCCATTCCGGCAAGTACAGTATGATATCCGCCGCCGTGCTCGATTATCAAGATTTGCCCATATCGGCGAAACGAACCGGCGAACGCAACCTTCCCGTCATGCGGCGCAACAATCTGTGCCCGCTCACGCGTAACAATGGTAATACCCCTCGAAGCGTTGCCAAATCCTGTGCCCTCGCCGTAGCGCTGTTCGACTCGTCCTTGCACCGGCAAAGCAACCGGACCACTAGTCGGAAAGGGTCGGATTCCCACTGGTCTAGCCAACAGTACGCTTGCCGACGGACTCGGCGCGGTCTCACGTCTGGATGGCGGTCTGGGG
>CAZCVU010000059.1:6054-9814 GCA_964501745.1 uncultured Flavobacteriales bacterium
CCGAGGCGGGCCATCAGCTCGCGTAGCGAATTCGCCTGGCCGACGAGCGCTTCGATTTCCTTGGCATTGCGCCGACTCTCCATCTCCGTCTGTTTTTGTAGCGCGGCCTTGCGCTGCATCACGGGTGTCAGCTCGGCGCGTTCGGTGGCTAATTCCTCCGAGGTTCGCGCCAGCGTAGCGCTCTGCGCCCGGATATCTTCTTTGACCCGTTCCAGTGTGTCTATTTCGAGGCGCAACGCTTCGGCGTCCGAGGTTAGCCGCGGTAAGGCTGTGCGAAGCAAGACGGCGCTTCGCACTGTATCGATTGGATTGCCGGGCCCTACCAGTAGCGAGCGTGGCGGATTCAATGACAGCCGCTCCAGTGCGCCCAGCGTGCCGCTCAACTGCCTGCGCCGCAATTTCAAGAGCGATTCGCGGTGAATCGCTTCGTCCTTGAGTTCAGCAAGCTGCCCTTCGAGCTGCGACATCAGCGCTTCGCTCTCTTGGGCGCGCCGGGCAATATCTATGGATTGGCGCCGTAGCTCGGCCAATTCGGCGACAAGGTCCTGCGAGCGCTTTTCAAGCGCCGAAGCGCGATCCTGGCCCGTGGTGAGCCTTCGTTCGATGGACTCCAGCTGCTTTTGAGCCTGTGCATTCGCCGGTAACGGCGATACACAGGTCGCCATCGCAAATGCCGCCGCTCCGAAGGCAGGCGCAAGGTCAGCCAACCGCACGCCGATCCCCTTTATGTGCAATTAAGGAATGCCCGGTCATTTCCTGGGGTTGTCGCAAGTCCATCAAATCCAGCAGTGTTGGCGCAACGTCGGCCAGGGCTCCATTCTCAAGCGCTGCGGCGTTGGCAAGCTTGCTAACCAGAACAACCGGCACTTGATTGCAGGTATGGGCCGTGTGCGCCTGCCCGGTCCCCGGATCACGCATCGCCTCGGCGTTGCCGTGGTCGGCAGTAATCAACAAGACTCCGCCAACATTGTCGACCGCCTCGACGAGCTGTCCTAGACAGCCATCGACCACCTCAACGGCGCGCTTTGCCGCTTTTAGGTTACCGGTATGACCGACCATGTCGGTGTTGGCATAGTTGACAACGATCAAGTCGAAGCCGCCGTTCGCCGTGGCATCGATCAGACGATCGGTCAGTTCTGGGGCCGACATTTCGGGCTTGAGGTCGTAAGTGGCGACTTTGGGAGAGGGCACGAGGATTCTCTCTTCGCCCGCGAACTCTTGCTCCTCACCGCCGTCAAGAAAAAATGTTACGTGCGCATACTTTTCGGTTTCTGCAATTCTCAGCTGCCGCAGTCCGGCGCTTGCGACAACGCTGCCCAATGTATGTGCCAGATGCTGCGGCGGAAATAGTGTGTCGAGGCACCGGCTGAGTTCGGGCGAGTAAGCCACCATGCCAAGGGCCGCGGAAAAATCAACAACGCGCTGCCGCGAAAAATCGCTAAAGTCGGGCTCAAGCAGCGCTGACAAGATCTGCCGGGCGCGATCGGCCCGGAAATTCACCATCAAAAGCCCGTCGCCGTTCTGCATGCCCTGGTAGCCGGCCAGGACCGTCGGGCGCACAAATTCGTCTGCTTCATCCCTGGTGTAGGACGCCGTAATCGCAGCGTCGGCATCTCTGGCCGCCTCGCCGTCACCGTCGACCAGCGCGGCGTAGGCGAGGTTCGTGCGCTCAAAGCGGCGATCCCGGTCCATTGCGTAGTAGCGTCCGCTAACCGTGACGATGCGTGCGGCCGGCGCAGCCTCGCGAAAATCGGCGACAAACTGTCGGCCGCTCTTCGGCGGTGTATCCCGGCCATCGAGAAATGCGTGGATAGCAACCTCAATCCCCGCATCGTTCAGCAGCCTTGCAAGGCTGGCGAAATGAGCCTGATGCGCGTGAACGCCTCCCGGCGACAACAATCCCATGAGGTGTGCAGTGCCGCCGCTGGCCTTCAGCTTTGCAATGAACCCCATAAGCGCTGCATTCGACGCCAATTGCTGTTTTTCGATGGCTTCGTCGATCCGTGGCAGATCCTGAAGTACGATTCGCCCGGCACCTAGGTTCATATGGCCTACCTCGGAGTTTCCCATTTGTCCGTGCGGGAGACCAACATGGTGCTCGGAGGCATCAAGCCGCGCATGCGGGAAGCGCGCGAGAAGCGCATCCCAAACCGGCGTCTTCGCTTGGGCTATTGCGTTGTTCTCGCGCTTGGTGCTGATACCCCAACCGTCGAGAATGCATAGAACAGCAAGTCGTCTTCGACGCGTTTCGGACATGTTGTCTATATAGGTCATTGCCCTCCGCGAGGATAGCCCGCGGCGCTGGCCGAAAGCCCGTAGTCAAGCGCGGTGGTAGGGGTGGCCATCGAGAATCTGCTGTGCCCGGTAGAGCTGTTCCGCCAACAGCGCCCGCATCAGCAAATGCGGCCAGGTCACGCGGCCAAACGACAACACAAGCTGTGCCGACTTGCGGACCTTCGCATCCAGGCCATTTGCCCCACCAATCAGAAATGCCAATTCGGCAACGCCATCGTCACGCCATCGCTGCAGTTGCTGGGCAAACTGCGCACTGGTCAAACTGTCGCCGCGTTCGTCGAGCGCGATGACGGTGGCGCCATCCGGCACGGCGCGCATCAGCGCGTCCTTCCTGCGGTTGCCGGCCGGTGTGGTGCCTCTGTCTTCCGGGATTTCCCGCAGTGTCAGCGGCCAACGAATGCGCTTGATGTAATGCTCGTAGGTCGCTCGCTCGGGTCCTTGTCTGGCTCGACCGACGGCAACGATGGAGATCTTCAACCGGGATGCCTCAGGGGATCGCCGTTGAAGCGGCACTCTCAGGGAGTTCGAGGCCCCACATCTTTTCGAGATTGTAGAATGCGCGCACTTCAGGTCGGAACAAGTGAACGATGACGTCGCCGGCGTCGATGAGAACCCAGTCGGAGCGGGCACGGCCTTCCACCGATAATTTCGGCAGCCGCACCTTCTTCAGCTTCACGATAAGATGATCAGACATGGCGCCGATCTGGCGCTGCGATGCGCCTGAAGCGATAACCATGAAATCGGCGATCGTCGACTTGCCGGTCATATCGATCACGGCCACGTCGATTGCCTTGTCGTCGACGAGAGATGCCTCGATCAACGCCAATGCGGCACTCGGTGTCGTCGGCTTGCTCGAAGTCTTGCCTATGACCGGTCTCTTGCGATCGGACTGCGATCGATTCTTGTACTAGTTCGCGTCGCACTTCTCCTTTTTCGCGCTCTTTTGGCGGATCCGAGTCGCCGCAGCCGGGTGTGGCGAGATATGCAAGAACACCCACGCGGGTGGCGTACGATCAACCAGCTCGGTTGCGGCACGCTCCGGTATTCTGAACTCGGAGAACTGCTGTGCAGCCACACCAGCCAACGCTTTCCGAGAATATGAGGATCGTGTGAATATCGCAATGGGAACACTTCGAAATAGCGTTTCCCAGTCTCTCCACTGCGGCATCTGCAACAGGTTGTCCGCGCCCATGAGCCAGACAAATCTGGTGTCCGCGAAGCGACTCTTCAACGCCGCAACGGTGTCGACGGTGTAGAGGGTGTCAAGCTTGGACTCGATATCGGTCACCCGAATGTGCGGTGAGTGTGCGACGTGCCGAGCTTCGCTGAGGCGCGTTGCCATGGGTGCCATATCGTCAATCTCTTTCAGCGGATTCTGCGGTGAGACGAGCCACCATACCTCGTCCAACTGCAGGCTTTTGTGAGCCTCGAGGCTGATATGGCGGTGCCCGTCATGGGCCGGATT
>CAZCVU010000060.1:0-6884 GCA_964501745.1 uncultured Flavobacteriales bacterium
AGCACCGACAAGCAAGTGGCGCCGCCGGCCTGATAGGCACGGGCCAGGGGACCAGGCGCGAAATCCTCGCGGATCAGACCTTTGCTCGGTGAGCTCTTCTTGATTTCTGCGATAAGTCCATAGCCACCGCCGGCAACTGCGGCGGCGAGCGCGGCTGCGAAACCGCGCGGCGTTGGCGCGTTCGCCGCCCGCATTTCCATCTCTGGCTGCGGACACACAGCCTTGCGCGCCGCAATATGGTGGCGTTTATCGGCGCAGATGCGCTCGAGAATGTCGTTCATGCCGCGATGCCGGCAATTGAAATCAGCTTATCCAGCGCCGCCCTGGCGTCGCCGTCGTCGATTGCAGCGGCAGCCAGCTTTGCAGCTGCGCGCAGATCGGCCGCCTTGCCGGCCACGACCAGCGCGGCGGCCGCGTTCAGAACAACGATGTCGCGCAGCGGGCCCGGCTCGCCCGACAACATGGCGCGGATTGCAGCCGCATTCTCCTCCGGGCTGCCACCTTTGAGGTCATCGAGTGTCGCGCGATCGACACCCGCATCCTCTGGAGTCACCTCGAATGTCCTGAGCTGGCCGCCGTCGAGCGCGGCGACGTGGCTCGGTCCGGTCGTCGTCAGTTCGTCCATCCCGTCGGCGCCGTGCACGACCCAGGCGCGCTCAGCGCCGAGCTTGCCAAGGACCGCTGCCATCGGTTCTACCCATCTGCGGTCGAAGGTGCCGACCAGGAGACACTTGACCGAAGCCGGATTCGAGAGTGGGCCGAGGATATTGAAGATCGTGCGAACCCCCATCTCGACCCTGGTCGGCCCGACATGGCGCATGGCGCTGTGGTGCAGCGGCGCCATCAGGAAGCCGATATGGGCCTCGGCGATCGCCTGCTGCACGCGCTCGAAATCGGCTTCGATGTCGATCCCCAAAGCGCTCAACACGTCGGCCGCACCCGATTTCGATGTAAAGGCGCGATTACCGTGCTTCGCCACCGGCACGCCGCATCCAGCGACAACAAGGGCGGAGGCCGTCGATACATTGTGGGTTCCTATCGCATCACCGCCGGTGCCAACGACGTCGATCGCCCCTTCAGGCGCCTCGATGGGTGTCGCCTTTGCCCGCATAGTCCGCGCCGCGCCGGTGATTTCGTCTACAGTCTCGCCGCGCAGCCGCAGCGCCATCAGGAAGGCGCCAATCTGCGACGGCGTCGCCTCGCCCGACATGATGATATCGAAGGCCTGTTCGGCCTCTTTCTCACTCAAAGAGTCGCCTTCGGCGACCTTTGCCAACATTGGCTTGAGGTCGGTGCCGTTGTCTGCCATTACGCCGCCTCCCGATCTGACTCCGGCCCACCGCTTACCAGGGTAAGGAAATTCCGCAGCAGCGTATGGCCGCATTCAGTGGCAATGCTCTCCGGATGGAACTGCACGCCGTGCAGTGGAAGTTCGCGATGGCAAAGTCCCATGATCAATGCATCGTCGGTTTCCGCGGTAATCTCGAAGCAGTCGGGCAGGGAGTCGCGATCCAAGATCAGCGAATGGTAGCGCGTCGCCTCAAAGGGATTTGCAATGTCCACGTAAAGCGGGTGATCTGTATGCCTGATCGGGCTCACCTTGCCGTGCATCGGCACTGGCGCACGCATGACTCGGCCGCCGAAAGCCTCGCCAATCGACTGATGGCCCAGGCAGACGCCGAGCACCGGCAACCTGAGGTCAGCCGCGGCCCGTACCAGTTCGATGCAGATACCTGATTTCGAGGGAATCCCAGGACCAGGCGAAATAATCAGCGCTTGCGGCTGCATCGCGATCACCTGGTCGACGCTGACGACGTCATTTCGTCGCACCTCGATGTCGGCACCCAACTCACCCAAATACTGGACGAGGTTATAGGTGAAGCTATCGTAGTTATCGATTAATACATACATAACAATTGTTTATCAGGCTGTCTTCAGAGTGCAACCGGCACGAAGTCGGCGCTTTATAGCAGGGAACATTTGGTGAAGAAAGCTCAGCCGGGCGGCCTCTGTCAGCCAGGCCGTGCGATTCACGGCACCTCCTATGTGGCTCATGAGTGAGACGCTATCAGCCCCAAGCATCTACCTGCCAAAGCATCCCGAGGCCCAGCATACGGGCCCTGGTTCCTGCCCTGATTGCGGTATGGTCCCTAGAACTCATGGTTTGAGCGCTTGCTCAACCCATCGAACGCAACTGCCGCGAAGAACCCGCACTCCTGTTCGCTGCTCACGAAGGTGGTGCGATTGTGCAAGACCGCCTCGCAGCGCCAAAATGGCGTTGTCTCGGTTGCGCCATGTTGCAGAGCGCCTCGAGCGTCATATAGTGGCTTGGCGAGTCAAAGCGAACTGAAATGTCGAAACTAGCCACAAGACCGATCAAACGATCCCGACCGCCGGGCGGCGCCAAGCCTCGGACACGTCGCAAGAGCGCGGCAACCGGACCGAAGCGCCTGACGAAGCGAAACCAGGTTTCGTCGTCGGCTTTGATGTGGGTCAGCGGCAAGGTCGTCACGACGATTCTTCCTGCTCTGGCATGCGGCATCGGACTGGGTATCGTCATCGGCTACTGGCTTGATCCGGAAGTTCAACAGCCAAACGCCAAAGCCGACTTGCAAAGCACGGCACAGGTCCGCACGCCTGCCGGACGGGCAAAACCCGACCTCAGAGTGCCGGTCCGCGTTGTTCGCCGGCCACCGCCACCGGCACAGATCGAGACACCTAAGCCTGTCGAAGAGTTACCTCAGAGCAGCCTGTCCGATGTTACCCCGAAAGTAGTTGAGGAGGCGCCGCAAGCATCGCCGAAGGAGAAGCAGCAACAACAATGGTTGGCGAATGCGGTTGCCGCACCGGCCGCCGACGGCAGACCGGCTATTGCGCTGGTTATCGACGATGTCGGCGTCGACTTGAAACGCTCGCGGCGGGCCGTCGCCCTCGAGGCTCCGCTGACCATTGCAATCATGACCTACGCCAGCGATGTTGCGGCGCTGGCCAGCACGGCGCGCCGCAACGGGCATGAGATGATCGTGCACGTGCCGATGGAACCCGTCGACTTGGGCTCCAACACGGGGCCGAATGCATTGCTGACATCGCTCGACGACGGCGAACTCATGCGACGTCTTGGATGGGCGCTGTCACGGTTCGACGGCTATGTCGGAATCAGCAACCATATGGGCAGCCGTTTTACCGCCTGGGAGCCGGGAATGCGGCGGGTGCTGGGGGAGATACACAAACGGGGATTGCTATATCTTGATTCGCGCACCACGCCTGACTCCGCTTCGACACCCTTGGCGCGTGCGCTCGGGCTGCCGCACGCATCGCGCGACGTCTTTCTTGACAACGACCCCACAGCCGATGCGGTGCGCCGGCAACTTGACGAACTGGAGCGGCTGGCACTGCGCCGAGGCTATGCCATCGGCATCGGCCATCCGCGGGAAGCGACGATCGAGGTCTTAAGCGACTGGCTGCGGCAAGTTAAGGAACGCGGTTTCGTACTTGTTCCGATTAGCGCGATCGTGCGGCGGCAACTGGCGAAAAGTTGATCGATCGTCAGTTCCGGTTCGAGGCGTAACGAACCGCTTCTTCCGCTGCCCGGATCAAGGCACGCGCCTTATTCTGACTCTCTTCAAACTCCGACTGCGGGTCGCTATCGGCAACGATGCCGCCACCCGCCTGCACGTACATCGTGCCATCCTTCACGACCGCGGTCCGCAACGCGATACAGGTATCCATATCGCCGTCCGCACCTAGATATCCGATGCAGCCTGCATAAACGCCGCGCTTTTCAGGTTCCAACTCGTCGATAATTTCCATGGCGCGAACCTTCGGCGCACCCGACACCGTTCCCGCCGGAAAGCCGGCAATCAATGCCGCCAACGCGTCGTGTTGCGGGCCGATCTCACCCTCCACATTGGAAACAATGTGCATGACATGCGAGTACAGCTCGATCTTCATTTGTTCGGTAACTTCGACGCTGCCTATGTTTGCCACGCGGCCGACATCGTTGCGTCCGAGGTCCAGCAGCATCAGGTGTTCGGCAAGCTCCTTGGGATCGGACAACAGTTCCGCAGCCAGCTTCCGATCTTCAGCCGCGTCCGCTCCGCGCGGTCGCGTGCCGGCGATCGGGCGCACAGTGACCTTGCCTTCTCGCAATCGGACGAGGATTTCAGGGCTCGATCCAACGATGGAGAAGGCGCCAAAATTGAGATAGACCAAGAAGGGTGAAGGATTGAGTCGGCGCAGGGCGCGATAGAGCGAAAACGGCGGCAACGCGAACGGAACTTCAAACCGCTGACTTAGAACCACCTGAAAGATGTCTCCGGCAAGGATGTACTCTTTGGCACGTTCGACCATGCCGCAGAACGTCTCGCGGGACATGTTGGACACCGGGACCGGTGCCTCCTGGGGCGCCGTCGGTTCGTTGCTTTCATGCGCAACCGGACGTGAAAAATCGGCCAGAATACTGGCCAGACGCTCACATCCCTCGCGGTAGGCCTCGTCGGCACTCAACTCTTCCTGCGGCCGGACCGGGGTTACGATTGTCACGACATCTTCGATACTGTCGAACACAGCAATCACAGTCGGTCGCAGAAACATGCCGTCCGGCAGGTCGAGCGCAACGGGGTTGGCGTCCGGTAACCGTTCCATCAGGCGCACGGTATCGTAGCTCATATAGCCGATCAGTCCGGCAGCCATCGGCGGCAAATGTGGCGGCAACTCTATCGCCGACTCGGCATGCAGCGCCCGCAATGACTCGAGTACACCCGGCCCACAGGGTTCGAATGCCTCCGGGTGCTGAAGAGCCTGACGATTGATTTCTGCGCTGTGCCCACGGCAACGCCAGATTAGGTCCGGATGCATGCCGATGAAGGAATATCGACCACGGATCTTGCCGCCCTCTACGGATTCGAACAGAAAGCTATTCGGCCGGCCGTCCGCGAGCCTAAGCATCGCCGAGACTGGCGTTTCCAAATCCGCGATCAGCGTCGTCCAAAGGACCTGGGCGTCACCCGCATCGTAGCGGCCGGAAAAATCCTCGAATGCGGGGTTTGACTGCATGCGTTTTAGTAAAGCGCGTCTAGGGCACGCTGATTTACGCTGACGCCATAGCGCTGTTGCAATTCACTGCGTAGTTGCTCGAGCATGTCTCCCGAAAATTCGGCGCGCAGCCTGACTGCAACTTCGTCCTGCACCGACCGATCGACCAGATCGCCGGCTTGCACCTCGGTAAGTTGAGCCACCATGGCGCCGCCGTCGACTTCGGTCATCACGACACCGCCTAGCGGCGCTTCGAAGAGATCTCCGACAAGAGCCAGCGGCAGCACGCCAGCAGCGCCATCGCCGTTGCGCGTAAACGGATCGCTGGTCACGATCGTAAGGGCAGCGCCGACGGTCTCTTCAACAAGTGTCGCGCCGGCCTTCAGCCGATCGGTCATCTTCCGGGCTTGTTCGAGTGCCTGCTCCTGCGCCCTTTCCAACCGCCATGCGTCAGCGACTCGATCCCGGATGACGGCCAAAGGACGCAAGGATGGAGGTTCTATTGCATCCACCCGGACTATCAGATATCCTCCGTCCTCGGTCTCGGTCAGCGTGCTTTCTTCCCCCAGTTCGATCTCGAAGGCGAGCTCAACGATGCGGCTGCCGCTAGGCAACTCCTCGAGCGCCGCACCGTCGGCGTCACGGCCATCGCGGTCGAGGGCGTCGACACGCCCCAGGCGCAGGCCGAGGTTCGAGGCCGCCTCCTCAAGGGTTGCTCCGCCGCCCAGCGTGTCTTCGAACTGGTTGACCATGGTGTACAGCGCATCGATTGCCGACTCCTCGGCGATCGTCTTTTTCAATTCGTCACGAAGCTGCTCGAAAGCCGGTATCGATTCTGGCTCGACCTTAGAGATATGCAGGAGATGCCAGCCAAACGGGCTCTCGACCGGCGCCGAGGTTTCCCCTGCCGCGAGAGCAAACGCGGTATCGGCAAATTCCGTGGGCAGATCGATTTTCGCAAGTGTGCCGAGCGATAGATCATCGCCGCTGGCAAGTTCCGCCGCAACGACAGCAAAGGCCTCACCACTGCCGATGCGTGCAGACGCCGCTTGCGCGGCATCCTCGTCGTCAAACGGGAGTTGCAGCACTGTGCGCCGTTCCGGGGTCCCGAGATCGGCAGCGCGAAACTCGTACTCGTCGCGCAGTTGTTGTTCGGAGACATTGATTTCGTCCGCGAACTCCGCCGGCGACAACTGGACATAACTTACGGTGCGCAACTCCGGCGCCGTAAATCTCTCGGAATTGGCCTTGTGGTAAGCGTCCAGCTCACCCTCGCTGGGCAGATCGATGGTCGTTGGCGCACCTTTGATCGTCAGCAGTTTTGCGACCCGCCGTTCACCGCGCCAGCGGTTGAGGCGGTCCGCCAAAGTTGGCGGCGGCGCGATACCCGGCACCAGGCTATCGATCAACTGTTCGCGACGAATCTGTCGCCTCAACTCGTCAACAAAGGCGCTCTCCGAGCGGCCATCGCGCAACAAGGCAGTCTGAAACCGCCCGCGATCGAACTGGCCGAATTCATCACGGAATGCGGGCTGTGACCGGATATCCTCGCGCAGCGCACGATCGCTGACCCAGACGCCGAGTTCCCCGGCGTGCAAATCGTAAAGACGCTGCGCAATCAGAGTGTCGAGCAGCCGCAAATGCAGGCCCATGTTCTGCGCTTGCTCGGCGTCGATATTGAGCTGGCGCAAGACGTTCAGTTGCCGGCGAAAGTTGTCGGAAAATTCGCGGGAGCTGATCTGGGAATCGCCGATCTCGGCCACCGCATCGACGCGCCCACCACCCCGGAAGACGTCGCCGATTCCCCAGACGGCAAAGCTCGCCACGAGCGCGCCGAAAAAGATCTTGGC
>CAZCVU010000060.1:6894-9725 GCA_964501745.1 uncultured Flavobacteriales bacterium
TGTCGCAGTGCATGGAGCATTCCAGAGCTCACAAAAGCCAAACATAGCGCGCGAAGCGCGGCATAATAGGGAGGCGCCAGGCCCGCCGCAACTGACTATACGGTGACACCGAGGCCGAATGAAAGCCGACACAGGCCAGGCTATGGCGCGTCCGCGACTAGGTGTAAGTTAGCGGCCCAACTTGCGGCACCAAAGTTAGAGAAGGAAATTCGCGACGATGACCGCCCAACGCACGCCGCTGATCGTCGGCAACTGGAAGATGAACAAGACAAGCGGGGAGGGGCTCGAGCTCGCACAGCAAGTGGCCACCGGAGCCAGTGGATTGAGCGGAGATTTGGTGATATGCCCGCCGGCCGTCCTCCTGCAAGCGATTTGCGAGCTGCTATCGACGACCCCGGTGGCCGTCGGCGCGCAAGACTGCCACACAGCAGCGAGCGGCGCGCATACCGGCGATACCAGCGCACCAATGATCGCTGATCTCGGCTGCCGCTACGTGATCGTCGGCCATTCCGAGCGCAGGGCGGATCATGGCGAGGACGACAGCACGGTGAACGCAAAAGCGGCGGCGGCCCAGGCGGCCGGACTGACCGCCATCATCTGCGTCGGTGAGTCGCAAACCGAGCGTGATCAAGGTCTGACGCTGGCGCGCATCAGCGCCCAGTTGGAGTCTTCCGTGCCGAAGTCGGCTGCGGCAGCCAACACGGTTGTGGCCTACGAGCCGATCTGGGCCATCGGCAGCGGCCTGACGCCGACGCCGACGGACGTGCAGGATGTCCACTCGCACATGCGCGTCTATTTGGGCGTGCTCCTTGGTACGGACGTAGCCGAGCCGATGCGGCTGCTCTACGGCGGCTCCGTTAAGCCAGAGAATGCGGCAGAACTTCTGGAACTCGCCGATGTCGATGGCGCCCTGGTCGGTGGTGCGAGCCTGGACGAACAGAGTTTTCTGACTATCGCCCGGGCCGCCTGCAACGCCGCGGCCTAAAGCTCCTGCGCTGCCGTTGCGCAGCAGCGGATATAAGTCAAGCGCCGCGTTATCCGTATGGCCGCAATGAGGGATTAGCGCGTTCCGCGATCGCAATGTCGCTGCGAAGCCACCTCAATTAGAATCTGCCATCGCCGAACGTTTGGACTGTGCTAGCGTTGGCGATGGTCCTCCTCAGGAAACACGCTCACATCGACGCCGGGGTCACACTTCGTTCTAACAGCCTCGCAATGGGGCTCTTATTTTGCTGAGATCATGGACGGATGCATCGTCGGACTTTGGAGGCACTATGTGGGATAGCAATCGCTATCTCGCTGGAAGGATCGCGTTGAAGGCAACCGGCAGGTCACGACTACGACGCCCCTCCTGACAACCGGCGCAACGCTGAACCGGTGTATTGGCTAAAATACCCTTCGTAGAGAAGATATGAGGATTGGGAAATGGGCAAAACAATCGCAGCGATACAACAAGCCCTTGGCGAAATTCGTGGGCTTGGAATTGACCAGTCGCGGACGATGCCGAACGAGTTCTACACCTCCGAAGAGTTTCTCGAATATGAGCGGGAAGTGATCTTCCGCAAGGAATGGATCTGTCTTGGCCGGGTCGATGAGATCCCTAATCCGGGCGACTATTTCACAACCGAGCTGATTGACGAACCGCTGATCGTTGTGCGTGGCCAGGACGACAAAGTGCGTGTGCTCTCAAACGTCTGTCGCCACCGTTCCTCGGTGATTGCTGAGGGCAAGGGTAACAGCAAGCATTTTGTCTGTCCCTATCATGCCTGGTCTTACAGCGATAAGGGCCAACTCCTGCGAGCGCCCCATATGGACCAAGTCAAGGGATTCGACGTCAAGACATGCCGTTTACCGGCGTTCGCGACCGAGGTTTGGCACGGCTTTCTCTATGTGAATTTGGATGGCAAGGCGAAACCGCTCGCGCCGCGCCTTAAGGGACTTGAGCCTTATGTGCGCAACTTTCACGCGGAACAAATGGTGCAGCAATTTATCAACGAGAACGTTTGGGAAACGAACTGGAAATGCCTGATCGAAAACATCTTGGAGGGCTATCACATAGGCGTAGTACATAGCACTTCGCTGAACAAAATTACGCCAACGCGCCTATGCGAGAAGATACCGGGCGGCGAAGGCTACACGGCATACAAGTCGTACTACGCTCCGAATTATCCATCGCGAACGCCGCATCATGAGGATGTGACAGACGACGAGAAACGCCACTCGTTGATGTTTTGCGTTTATCCGTCCCACGGCATCGCCTTGAGCTCGAACGGCGTCGGTTACAAGTGTCTGCGACCACGCTCGGCGGATCAGGTTGTGCTCCGTTGGGGCTATGCGTCATTCAACCCGAAGCCAAGAGGCAAGGCTCTCACGACGCCAGCGGATCTATTCAACCAACTTTATGTGGAAGACAAGGAGAGTCTCGAGGCACTGCAGCGTGGCCTCAAGTCAAGCTTTTCTACACCAAGTAGATTAGGGCCGTCGGACCTTGAAGGGCCGGTCTGGGATATTTCCCAGTATATGGCACAAAAAATGGTGCCGAGACGCGCAAAGGCGTAACCGATTACCAGGAACCCAGAGTGACCGCCGGGGTGAAAGATCATGCTGCGTTGTTGACGTGGGTCAATGCGAATTTCAAACGTATAGGATCAGTGTGCTCTGCGGGATTCAATTCAGAAACGTCACGCGCGTAACGAATGGAATTCTTCCCGGGCCGGCGGCGGCAGTCGATCACTATAGCATCACTTGCTGGGGGGCAAAGCACATGGTGGGAATCTGGGAAGTCGTGCGGCGGTCCAAACAGGGACCGATCATGCGCGAAGCTGATTTCG
>CAZCVU010000061.1:0-9717 GCA_964501745.1 uncultured Flavobacteriales bacterium
TTTGCGGCGTAGCGAAGTAGTGGCAACAGCCTGTCGGCAATAGGCTGACCATAGACCCGCCGCTTCCGACTTTGCATTTCAGCGTTGCTGATGGCGTATAGCCGCTGGCCGTCCAGATCGACATATCCGGACATGAGATTACGCTGCCACTGTAGCCGCAGCACGGAGGTGCGCCGTTGAGCGGAGTAATAAGTTATCAGAATGAACAGCGGCAGGTACCAGCGCCGTTCCCGCTCCTTCCAGGGTGTCGACGGAATTAGTTTTCCATCCTTCCAATAGCGATCCTCGATATGCCGTGCTGCCCGTATCAGCGCAGCCAGTTCAGATCGAGTTAGCCACCGATCATGTTGCTGCGGTGCAGCCGGTCGCCAAACCTCTGGCGCGAAGGTCAACCGCCCTTCCCTCACCATATATTTCGTAGCTGCGCCCAAGACGCCTAATTCGCCACGGATAGTGGAATCAGCAATTCCCTTTTTCCGACGGGCCGCCGCGTAGCCCAAACAGGTGGACTGCGTAATGATGCCGACCCGTCCCTCGCCAAAATGATCGTCGAGGTTGACGCAGCGGTTCTCGATAGTGTCGAAACGTTTAACACGCTGTTTGGCATCGTCCATGTAGGCCGTTAGACAATCGCGGATCGAGATGCGATCAGGCGTTGCTAGGTAGCGGGTAATTAACGGATCGTTTTTTTGCTCTGCGAGGAATTTCGCGAATTGAGTCTCCGCTTCTTCCTTATCTCGCGTATGGGTGGAGATGAGATGCCGCTTTCCGCCCTGGTGATATTGGATATACCAAGTCTGCCGTAGCTTCCCGCGTCGCCGGACGCGTTTAAGGATTGGGGTTCCGTCTCTTGGCATGATGCGCTCCTCTGCCATGCGATCAAGTCGGCAGCGGCGTAGAAAATTAGTCGGCCCACGGCCTTGAATGCGATATGACCCGCCAGCCGTTCACGCCGTAGCGCGTAATGGCTAATTCCTAAGTGTTGGGCTGCTTCGCGTTCTTTGACCATGGCGTCGATGCCAATCCGATCTGGGTTGTCGTTCATGGCAATTTTCTAAGGATATCCAGGGATTTGACAGAGGAAAACAGATACCGCCCGGCCCCGATAATCCCAGAAAACTAGGGTTATCGGGGTCTGCGGGGAGCTGGTTAGGCTAGCGAGACGCTGACACCGGCAATACGACCGTTCTCATCGAGTTCGTATTGCAGACCATCGCCATAAGCCTTGACCAGTTCGTCCTGGGCGTGCAGTAGCCGAGCTGCCAACGACTTCGTATCGACTTCCGCGTCCGGGTCATGGACCAGGACGGGGCTGGCATCGATGTAGATAGTCCTGGCAAGCGGGTCGAAGACCGCCGTGCAACCACCATCCTTCAAATCAAACGATTTGTACGGCCCGCCGACTGCTGGCAGTCCCATGATGGAACCGCCCGCTGACGAAGAATAATCTTGGACACGGCGGTTGCCGCTCTGATGGAACTGCATCAACAAGGTGCCCGCATTGGCATCGAAGCTGGCGTCAAACCTTGAGGAGTTCGAGATGGCCAACCGCGCGGAACACGATTTGTCGACCTGAACAAACAGGCGGCCTGGGGTGCCGGAATAAATGGCCATCCGAACCCTGCCCTCAAATTCATGAGCGCGTCCCTTCGGTGGCGCAACCACCGCAGCGTTGGACGTCATCGCCGATGAGTTGAGGATGTTAACCCGCTGCTTGGCCGGTCGTAGATTGTCGCCATTCGTATATGTCATAATTTTAAGCCTTTCTTGGCTGTTGCCACATCTCGAACGCGGCCTCGCCGCGTTGTAGGATGCGTTGAGGGGAGTTCTGTAATTCAGAAACGAGCCCAGCGGCGAGGAGTGTCAGCGGGCTATTACGATCAGTCAGATCATAAATCTGCACACCGAGGTCGCCGTTGGGACCTTGCCTCAGAACGAGGCGGATTTCAGGAACGTCAGTAGTTGTTTGCATATTGCATTTGTCCTTCACAGATGGCCTTGCCGATAGCGGCTTTGGTTACGTATGTGGGAGGGAGAATTGTGATGGCTGTGGCGCAGTCGCTGGTGGTCAGGATCATGACATCGCGGGTTTCCCAAATTTCTTGGCCATCCACGACGGCGAAGAATTGGATTTTGGCCGGAAAGACCTTGCGGTCTTGATGGCCTCGATAGCCACGCATGGGATCGCCGTGTTCGACGGCTCGAGCGAGCTGCTCGATGATGTTCGCTACTGTTTTCGCAGTCACACTGACGAAGCCAATCCGCTCCGGAAGTTTTTCAACGAAATGGGCGCTCAGGATCATATGGCGGCCGCCTGGTCGTCGGCGTCCCAGAGGCCGCGAAGGTCGCAGTGCCCAAGATTGCGCCCGGTCGGGCAGCGCATCGAATAGATGGAGATGACGTAGGCGTTGTTGACAGCCTGGGCGGCGTCTCGCTGTGCCTCGAAGGCGCGCGAACTGAAGCCATCACCGTCGGTGTAGATATTGAGCCACAGAAATCTGCCAAGTTGGGGCATCGACAAGCCAGTCCTCGTTGTGGATATGCATGTATCCACACAACATGAGGCTTCGCGTAGGGAAAGTCAAGCCCGACGTATGTAACTTTCGGTTACAACTGTATCACAACGACCTGCAAGGATGTTCTGGTAGGTCAATCGCGCAGTTTTCTGCCGAAGTCCTAGTCTTCGGCTTCGGTGGACCCGACGATGCGAAAAATATTGCGATAGGACAGGGTCACCTTAAGCATCGGGTTCAATTTTTCGATGGTTACCTTATCGCCAGTTGCCGTCAGATAGCGTCCGACGGTAGCCCGGCGCTCCTCATCTTCCTGCCATTCGACAACGATATAATGGCCGCGCCGCACCCTTTTTTGAGGATGGCAGTGCAGAACGTCGCCGTTTTCGAACTTGGGTGACATCGAATCACCGGAACACATGACCGCGAACGCGCCCTCTACCCCGGCTAGATTAAAAGGCATGCCAACAAAGTCGATGGCATCGCCATCATTGAAAAGAAGGACATCATCGAACTGCCCCGCACGGGCGCGGCCATAGACGGGCAGAGTTTCGCGGACCGGCTTATCTTCATGTCCGGCGAAGGCCTCCTCGTTTTGTTGCCGGAGGCGATGGTTTTCCTCCATCAGACGTTCGCGGTCCTCCGCTTTGGCTTCGAGGCTTTCCATAAGGATGTTGACCTCATCACGGGAGATTTCGACGGCCTCTAATTTCTTCGTCATTTGCTCTATTAGGGCCTGATGTTCCGCTTCGGTCTCCTCGAATTTGCGTTGGTTGACGTCTAATAGCGTCATCAGGCGTTGCTCACTAGGAGGTAGCTCCGTGGTCGGCGTCTCGGGTAGAAGCGAACTTGGCTGATTGCTCTCCATCGCCGCACTCTCCATTAGGGCCAATAACTCCTCTATTTCTTTTTGTTCCCGCCTCCTGTTCTCCCCCTCCCTATAATCCTGTTCTAACAGCGTTGTCTCGGTGCCCTTAAAAAACTCACTATAAAAATGGGGGTAAAAATGAAAATCCGGAACCCGTAAGGCATGGGCATACTGTTGTATCCAGTATGCGAAAAGACTTGACCGTTTGCCCGTTTCGAGACGGCTGAGGACAACCGGTGTCGTATTCAATAATTCCGCCAATCGCCGCAGACTTAGGGGCTTACCGCCATTAGATACTACCGGCGTCGCCTCTCTAATCCGGCGTAAATTAACCCTGATTTCTCGACCTATCTGGCCGGTGAATTGTTTTAGTTCCGGCCCGATAGGGTTTTGCCTATACCAAGAGTACATATGGCGCGCGACCTCGGCTTCAAAATCAACTCGCCCCTGTGGCATATCATCGAGAATCATATGGTAGAACATCTCGTAACGTTCGAAGCCCACATTAAAATAAAATAACCACTCGCTGCTGCTGAACTCCGGGTCCCTTTCCAGTTCGCCTCGCATCTGATTACGAAAATCGTTAAACCGGCCGGAAGCATCTTTAACGAATTTCAGCATTGGGCTATCCGTGTCGTCCGCCTCGTCTGACCAAGATATATTCTCTGACAGAAGCGCATGTTCGAGAACCTGCAGACGCTTTTGGTGAGCAAGTCGATCACGAAGGACAACCATACAAACGTTTTTATGGATCTCATCACGGGGGCCTAGAGCCCCTGGAGTATGAGGCGCTGATTTATCAGTGGTGACCACACCTATGTCGGGGCTGTCCCTGTGAAAGACCTCATGGACCAGCTTCGCGTAAATTTCCGCAAGGTATCCTGTTTCGAGGCGGGAGAAGTAGCGCAACGCGCCTTCCTGTTTTCCGATAAACGGTTCCGAGCCTTTTGGCCGGCTTGGATCAAAAATCCTCTCATCGTTAATTTCGCGGCTTAGTTGTTTCCAACCGGCTTCTCTATTGTGGAGAGCCGCATTTAGAGCGTTTTCGTTTTGGTAGTAGTTGAGGAAAGCCTTCATCGTGTCGGTTAAATCATCGCTTTCATACGGATCAAAACTAGAAAGCGGCTGGTTTAACCGAAGTAATTTACTAAGGCTCTGGGCCCGAAATTTGAAATCGGTCGCTACACGGATTTCGTCCAAGGTACAGTTGTGCAGGTCGACGGCATCAATTAATGCGTCTGTAAATGACATTTCTTTGAGTCCACCGCTACCCGAACCATCTAAATCCGGTGGTAACCAGGGTACCTCTGTCATTCTAGACCTCCAAAACCCTCAAAAAAATCGGGCCTGTCCTACCTCTTACACGATATATCGTGCTGTGGATACAAAATTCCAACCCCTTAGATTGCACTGGCTTGGATACAGCCTATATTAAGGGGCAGTTCCAAACGAGGATCGGATGGCGAAAGCGCAACGAGAGAAGGGTTTGCGACGGGAGCGACAGGTTGTCGCCCGGCTCAACGACCTTGGCCTCAAAGCCGAACGCATTAGCCAACCGTACAAGCCAGGACCAGACCTCACAGTAAGAATGCCAACCGGCACAACCTTCAGCGGCGAAGTCAAGGGCCGCGCGCAGGGATCATCCCCGTTTCCGACGTTAAGACGGATGCTGGGCAATCCCCCCGCCGACACCTTGTTTTTGGTCGAAGACCAACATGATCCGCTGGTCGTGCTGAGCTGGGAGACATTCCGAACACTTATCTGTGAGGCGCAACATGACAGCGAACATCTGGGGCCGATTAGTCCGTGAACTGCGACAGGAAGCGGGGCTAACCTTAAATAAATTCGGCAGCCTCTGCGGTATCCCGTGGCGGACCGTTCAGGATTTTGAGCGCGGGCGCCATACTCCCTCTATAGACCGCGCGGAACAGATGTTCGCCGCGCTCGATCACGACCTCGAAGTCATTCCCCGAACCTGTGGCACCGATGAGGGCGAAAAATGAGCGCCCTCGAAAAACACGGTCTGCGGAACCTATCGGCCTCCCAGGCCAATCTCTTCACCGCCCAACCGGCAGGTTGGCTGCTACAGAAGCTATACAAGAGGTATGGCGAACCCTCCCCGGCCATGCTCCGTGGCAACGCCGCTGAAGATGGCATAGTCATCGGGCTGAAGAACCTCGATCTACCTGTTGAAGATTGCATCGCTGCGGCGCATCGGGTCTACGATGAAAAAACCGCACTCAGCAATCACCCGAATATTGACAAGGAGCGCAACGCCTTGGCCGGGTACGTTACCCACGGCCTAGCGGAACTGCGCCAATACGGGACCCCGTCCGCCTTTCAGGAGCGCATCGAACTGCGCCTCGAAGACGTTCCGGTGCCAGTGATCGGCTTCACCGATCTTGAATGGGACAACCACGGCATCATCGTCGACATTAAGACGTCCGCCAGGATGCCCTCGACCATATCCGACAGCCATGCCCGCCAGGGCGCAATCTATTTTGCTGCCCGAAAATCGAACTACGACATGCGGTTCGCCTACATCAAGCCCGCGAAGGGCAGGTCCGACAACCGCACCGTTAATTGCTTCTCCCTGACGCCAGACGAGGCGCATCAGCGCCTTGAGGAAGTCCGACAGACGTTCATTAGGATGGAAAGGTTTCTGTCGCTCTCCGATGACCGAGACGAACTAGCCGCGTTGCTGGTCCCCGACTTCAGCCATTGGTTCTGGAATAGCGATGCCATTCGTGCCGAGGGCCGCGCCCTCTACGGCTGGTGATCGTCAACTGAAACTCATATGGAGTGATTTATATGCTTGATCTCGATATTGGATCATCGGGCGGAGGTGATTTCCGCCCAATTCTGAAGTTCAACGCTAAGGCCGGCCGTTTTGCCTATCGCAATGGCGAAGGTGAAAAGGAGATCAACCCGACCAACTTGATCTTCGATCTCGGAAACATCGCCACAGGATGGATGTTGTTTCGGGAAGGACAGGTGCCCAGTCGCGTTTATGACCCCGGCCATGGAACTCGCGCTGAGAAGCCGTCGCCTGATCACAAACGCGGCTTCACGGTTCTTGTGGCTGTGCCAAAGGATGCTGTCGGCGAAGACAACATCTGCGAGATGTCGTCAACGTCGATGCACCTGGGTAATGCCATCAAGGAGGTTTGGGCTTCCTATCGCGAAGGCTGCGATGACAACCCTGGCAAGGTGCCGCTTATTACGATTAAGGGCGTCACTCCATCCAAAGACAAGTTCGGTACCAATTATAGGCCGGACCTCGCTTTGGAGAGGTGGGTTGATCGTCCGGATGGGTTGCCGGACGCTCTGGCTGTAGCTGATACACCGACAGTGGATGCGGTGCCCATAGCGGCGCATCAAGCCCCCCCTGCCGAGAATGGTGCCAGCACGGAGTTCTAGGCTATGACCGTCGTGCCCCTGTCGGAGAAACCAATTCCCGAACAAATGCTCGAACATCTCGATCACCTGTTCGGTGATTTCCTCGACGGGGTGCACGATGGTCTGGTCGAACTCGCCTGGACAGTAAACGGCAAGAACCCGAACCGGTCTCAATTATTCGAACTCGATCAATTCGAGGAACTGGTCGCGAAGGCGACCGAAATTAACGCCAAGCCCAATCACAACACTTATATAGGGGCCGCCCTCCGCAAACCGGGGACGCCGAAAAATAGCCGCACCAAAAAGGAACACTTTTATGCATCCACTGTCGTCTGGACCGATCTCGACGATGAAGGTGTAGCCGACGGCGCTCGCGCCCGGTATCGCGGTTGCGATCCGACCTTCTGGGTTGTCACGGCCCGCAAGCCCCATAAACGGGCGCAACTTTGGTGGCGTCTCGATGAACCAATTCGCGACCCTAACCGGCTAGAAAACATCCTCGGAGGTCTACGACATGCCTTCGATGGTGATAAGGCGGTCGTGGACTGCTCTACCCTTATGCGCCTGGGCGGCAGCGTTAATTGGTCGCAAAAACCAGGGCGGGTCTTTGAAACCACGGACGCCCGCGGCCCCGACCCAGACGATAATCGCGCTCGGTCATATCCCGCCGAGCAAATCTTCAAGGCATTCGGTGACGTCCTCGCAACCGATGATCTCGATATTGGCGGCAAGCCGACTGACGTCCAGGCGTGCATCGACAATATAAAGCGCGGCCATCATCTCCATATAAATAGTCGGGACCTAATCTGGCAGATGGTCAACGATGGCGTTCCCACCTGGGTAATCAATACCACGATGACATCGCTACTAACGCCCGTCTCCGACGGCGGTACCGTCGATCAGGTTCCAAGCCTGATTGCTACTGCCCGAACAAAGTTAGAAATACCCGAACCAGGGCGTCAGGAAACCACGTCCCTGGAATTGATAGACCCCCGCGACTGGATGACGAAGGCAACGCCGGAGCGCCAGTGGTTGGTCGAGGACTATATACCGATGATGCACGTCACCGGATTTTACGGCGACGGAGGCAGCGGTAAAACGCTTTTAACTCATCAGCTATTGACCTCCGTAGCCACCGGCAAGGATTGGCTAGGGATGCCGGTGCGCCAGATGCGCGGCATAGGGTTCTTCTGTGAGGACTACGAGGACGACCTTCATATCAACCAAGACAACATCAACTACGCTCTAGGACTAGCCTACAGCGACCTAGGCGATATGCGAGTGATCAGCCGGGTCGGCGAAGATAATATTCTGATGTCCTTCATCAATGGAAATAAGGGTGAGAGGACGGCGCTGTTCGAGCAGCTACTAACCGCCACGCTGGAGTTCGGAGCGCAGTTCGTCCTAATCGATACGCTGGCCGATACCTTCGACGGCAACGAGAATGTTCGAGGTCAGGCGCGTCAATTCATCGCCAATGTCTGTGGACGCATCGCCCGTGAGATTGAGGGCGTGGTTGTCGTCTGCGCCCATCCATCTATCGCCGGAATGAAATCAGGCGATGGTTACGGCGGCAATACCGCCTGGTCGAACACTGTCCGGTCTAGGCTCTACCTCAGCCGAGCGGAAGAACAGGACGACGCCGACGCCGATCCTAACGAACGGACGTTGTCGCGCAAGAAGGCCAACTATTCGGGTTTGGGCGAGGACCTTCCGTTGGTCTGGTCCGAAGGAGTGTTGTTGCCAAATGATCACCCAGCGAAGGCGAAGGAAATCGACACACCGACTCAAAACCAGATGCTGATCAAAATTCAGTCTGCCTGGGATAACGGAACCCCCTATGCCGAAGGTGCAAATTCCGCCCGGTTCGTCGGAAATATGTTGGGCGAACCGCCTTTTAACGTCAGCAAAAAACGGGCCAAGAAACTGCTAGGGCAGTGGCTGATCGATGGCCGTATTCGATCTGAAATGATCGATAGCAAGTGGAAAACGCGCGGCCTGAAGGTGATCAAATGGTTCGAATAGGCTGGCGGAAGTGGGCGGAAACGTCAAAAGGTCATTTTGCTAAGTGCTTGAAAACATTGGCGGAAGTAAAGGTGGCGGAAACGTTTTTTTTGATTTTCGAGCTTTCCGCTTATGTAATGAAATCAATGACTTACGGCGGAAGTAAGGCGGGCGGAAGTTCCTATATATATTATATATATATCCCCGCCTTTGGCGGCGGCGGGGATCAGTTGTGAGCGACCTGATCCGAGCCGCTATCGCAGGCGTCGATGAAGTCGCCGTCGCGATGGAAAGCAGATGGGGCGTCGGTCAACTAACCCGACAGGTCGCCGCTATATCGCCACAGCTAGCCGCTCGGTTCGAACGCCAGAAGCGCAAGTTCGACGACGCCATCGTCACCCACGGTGAAAAGGAAATCCTCCAACACAGCGAGGCCATGAAACGCGGCTGGCAGATGTTGGATAAGTTTGCCATCGAGCATGGCCGTGAACCGTTGAACAGCGACGTCTGGGAATTGAAGCTAGGCGACGGCACTGTGGTCGTGGTCTGCAAACATTCCTGTCACGTCGCCAATATCGCTGACGACCGGGAGGTCTGGTCGTTGGAGGAGCTGGCCAAGCTGATCGAGGAACAGCCAGCGTTCATCCGTAAGACCAAGCAGCGCTTCCCCGGCGCAGTCGTCACTGACGTTCGAGAGGACACCTATGATTGGAGCAAGGGCGATGAAATCCCATTCTGACTATGATCCCGTTGAACGCCCACGACACTACTGCCATCACGGCGGGGTGGAGCCCTTCGACTTTATCAGCAGCAACAATCTTAATTTCGCCCAAGGCAACGTGATCAAGTACATCCTCCGCTATAACGAAAAGGGTGGCGTGGTCGATCTGGAAAAGGCCCGTTGGTATATCGACCGTTTGATCGAACAGGCCC
>CAZCVU010000062.1:0-6199 GCA_964501745.1 uncultured Flavobacteriales bacterium
ATACACCCAGCCAAATAGAGCGACCCGCAGATCAGGACGCGTGCAGGACCGGTCTGACCCTTCGCTAGTTGCCGAAGTGCCGCTTTTGCATTTTCGGCAGATTGTGCCTGCATTCCCAATTGTCTCGCGATTTCTGCAATATCGCTGCCGGCCAGGCTGTTCTCCTCGCCCGGGATCGTCACGGCTTGAACGCTTGCAGCGTATGGCGCGAGCGTGCGGAGAAAGGCCTCCGGCTGCTTGCTGTTGAGCATGCCGAAGACAAGGTGGAGCGGGCGGTCGCTCCAGTCGGTTGCCGCCGCCGCCAAGGCGGTAGCCGCGGCCTCATTGTGTCCGCCATCGAGCCACAGCTCCCAATCCGGAGGCAGCATTGACTTCAGTTGACCGTGCTGAAGCTGTTGCAGGCGGCCCAGCCATTCGGCAACGGCAAGGCCCCTCTTGATCGCATCATCAGAGATCCTGAATCCGTGAAGGTTGTCGGCCAGCGCAATCGCGAGGCCGGCATTCTCGGTCTGATAGGCGCCATGAAGCGCCAGGGTCGGGGCTTCCAACTCCCGTGAGGGCGAGGTGTAGACGATGCCGCGAGCACCGTTCGCGGCGCGGGCCTCCGTCTGCCACTCCACGCCGTTGCGCCGGAGCGGCGCACCCACCCGGTTGGCGAACTCCGAGATTACCCGCGCGGCGACGGCGGATTGTGGTCCGACGATCGACGGGACGCCCGGTTTCTGGATCGACGCCTTCTCGAACGCAATCTCAGCAAGCTCGTTGCCGAGGAAGTGCATATGGTCCATGGAAACCGGTGTTATGGCGGTTGCATGAGGTCGGTCGACGACCGTCGTGGCGTCGAATTGTCCACCCAGCCCGCATTCAAGCAGCAGTATGTCCGCCGACGCACCGGCGAAAGCGCAAAAAGCGGCTGCGGTCGTGATTTCGAAGTAGGTAATCGGCAGTCCGTCGTTAACGCGCTCGCAGCGGTCGAGCACCTCGACCAGTGCTGCTTCGTCGATCAGCTTGCCAGCAAGCCTGATTCGCTCGTTGAAGTGAACGAGATGCGGTGAGGTATAGACGTGCACCGCATAGCCTGCAGCTTCGAGAATCGCACGAAGAAAGGCGATCGTGGACCCTTTGCCGTTGGTGCCGGCGACATGGACGACGGGCGGCAGCTTGTGCTGCGGCTGGCCGAGGGCGTCAAGCAGTACGAGGATTCGGTCGAGGGCGAGATCGATCGCCTTCGGATGCAAGGTGAGCAACCGTGCAAGGATGGCGTCGCTTTTCACTGCCGGTACCGCCTCCGACATTGCTGCGTGTTCAGGTTTTGGCGGCCCCCGCGGGATCCGACTTGTTCGCGCGGGCTCCACTGCTCGGGGCGAGTGGCACGACTTCGCCGGCTGGACGCGGATGGCGGATCAGGCTGACGAGTCGGACCAGCGTATCGCGCAATTCCTTTCGCGGCACGACCATGTCGACGATGCCGTGCTCCAGCAGATACTCAGCCCGCTGAAACCCATTCGGCAATGTCTCGCGTACGGTCTGCTCGATGACACGTGCACCGGCGAAGCCGATCATCGCTCCGGGTTCGGCCAGATGGATGTCGCCCAGCATGGCGAAACTGGCAGACACACCACCGGTCGTCGGATCGGTTAACACGACGATGTAGGGCAATCCCGCCTCCCTGACCTCCTCGACCGCGATAACGGTGCGTGGCAGCTGCATCAACGAGAGGGTGCCCTCCTGCATGCGGGCTCCGCCGGAAGCGGTAACGACGATGAGTGGAGCGTCTTGAACCACGGCCAGGCGGGCGGCGGCAATGAAGCCTTCGCCGACCGCTATGCCCATCGATCCGCCCATGAAATCAAAGCTAAGTGTTGCCACGACGACATTGATTCCGCCCATGGCGCCGTGAGCCACGATAATGCTGTCGTCCTCGCCGGTCTTGCTCCGCGCCTCTTTTATGCGGTCGGTGTAGCGTTTGCTGTCGCGAAACTTGAGCGGATCCGGCGTTGATTTCGGCAGCTCAATACGCTGGTACTCACCGTCGTCGAACAGCATATCAAGGCGCTTGTCCAACGGCAGCCGGAGATGGTGACCGCAATGCTGGCAGACATGCATCTCGGCGTCGAGATCACGATGAAATATCATCTGACCGCAATTGCCGCATTTGCACCACAGATTGTCGGGAACATCCTGCTTCTTTACGAGCGCACGAATCTTCGGTCGTACAAAGCTGGTTAACCAATTCATTTGTTACTCACTTCCGCATTCCCTCTGACACCTTTAGCGAGCTCTGAGACGAAGCTTAATACGTTTGCCGCGAGGTCCGGCTTGGCGCGCCCCGACTCGTCGAGCTGTTCGGCAATCTTGCCGACGATTGAGGACCCGACCACCGCCGCATCCGCAACGCGTGCTATCGCCGCCGCCTGTTTGGCGGTTCTGATGCCAAAGCCAACCGCGATCGGCAGATCGGTGTGACGCCGCAATCTTTCGACGGCGAGCTGCACCGCATCCTCAGGCACCGCCTTCGTCCCAGTGATCCCCATGACCGAAACGTAATAGATGAAGCCGTTAGTGTTGGCGAGGACGGTCGGCAGGCGCTCGTCGTCGGTTGTCGGTGTGGCTAGGCGGATGAAGTTTACACCGGCATCCAGCGCCGGCAGGCAGAGCTCTGCATCCTCCTCGGGCGGCACATCGACCGCGATCAGGCCGTCGACACCTGCGGCGCGTGCATCGGCGAGAAATCGCTCGACGCCATAGATGTAGATTGGGTTGAAGTAGCCCATCAGAACGAGCGGCGTCTCGCTGTCGCTGGCACGAAAGGCATGCACCAAATCCAAGGTCTTGACCATACTTGCGCCGGCCTTCAGCGCCCGTAACGAAGAAGCCTGGATAGCAGGCCCGTCCGCCATCGGATCGGTGAACGGCATGCCGAGCTCGATAATATCCGCGCCCGCATTGGCGAGGCCAAGGACGAGACCGCGGGATGCATCTGGATCAGGGTCGCCGGCCGTGACGAAGGTGACGAGGCCGCCTCTTCCCTCCGTCTTGAGCTTCTCGAAGCGCTCTCGAATTCGCCCGGAGTCCGCTTGCTGCGTCATATATCAGCCCCGAGTAATTCGGCGACGGTGAAGATGTCCTTGTCGCCGCGTCCACACATATTCATGCAGATGATGTGATCCGGCGGAAGTTGTGGCGCGATTTTAGCGACGTGCGCCAACGCATGTGCCGGCTCCAGGGCGGGGATTATTCCCTCGAGCCGCGAGCAAAGTTGAAAGGCCTCAAGCGCTTCTTTATCGGTCGCCGAAACGTAATCGGCGCGCCCGCTTTCCTTCAACCAGGAATGCTCAGGACCGATTCCTGGATAGTCGAGACCGGCAGAGATCGAGTGCGCCTCGTTGATTTGACCATCTTCATTCTGCAGGAGATAGGTACGGTTGCCGTGTAGAACACCGGGTTTGCCGCCGGTCAAGGATGCCGCATGGCGTCCCGACTCTATGCCCTCTCCCGCAGCCTCTACACCGATGATATTGACCTCGGTATCGTCCAGGAATGGGTGGAACAGTCCGATCGCATTCGAGCCGCCGCCGATGCAGGCAACCAGCGTGTCCGGCAGGCGGCCCTCGGCTTCCATCATCTGATCGCGCACCTCATGGCCGATCACCGACTGGAAATCGCGTACCATTGCCGGGTAGGGATGCGGTCCGGCGGCCGTGCCAATGATGTAGAAGGTATCCTCCACGTTGGCGACCCAGTCACGCAGCGCTTCGTTCATGGCGTCCTTGAGTGTGGCCGCTCCGCTGGTCACCGATTTGACCTCTGCGCCCAACAGCTTCATGCGGAAGACGTTTGGCTTCTGGCGTTCGATATCTACCTCGCCCATGTAGACGGTACACGGCAGGTTGAAGAGGGCGCAGACGGTCGCCGCGGCGACACCGTGTTGACCAGCTCCGGTTTCCGCGATGATGCGGGTCTTGCCCATGCGGCTCGCCAGCAGGATCTGGCCGATACAGTTGTTGATCTTATGAGCCCCGGTGTGATTCAGCTCGTCGCGCTTGAAGTACAATTTGGCGCCGCCGAAACGTTCGGTCAGACGCCGCGCGAGATAGAGCGGCGAAGGTCGCCCGACATAGTGCTTGTGGTAATACTCGAGCTCCGCCTGAAACTCGGGGTCCCGGCTTGCATCCGAATAGGCCTGCTCAACCGCGAGGACCAGAGGCATCAGCGTCTCGGCGACAAAGCGGCCGCCGAACAGTCCAAAGTGCCCGCCCTCGTCGGGTCCGCTGCGATAGGTGTTGGGCTGTTGCATGCCCTATCCTGCTGGCCTCGCTCGTTTGCTGCCTCGGGCAGGCTTCACTCTGGTCCTGCTGCAGCGAAGATGGCGTATTAGCGTAACGCTTGGCCGGTTGTCCACTGGCGTCAAAACTGTCTGGTCAAGCTAGAGCGCCGCCACGGCCGCCAAAAATGCCCGTATTTGAGCGGGATTCTTGCATCCTGGCCGATCCTCGACGCCGGACGAACAATCTACCACGCTGGCGCCGGTAAGTGTTACGGCCTCAGAGACGTTTGCCGCGTTGAGGCCGCCCGCAAGCATCCAAGGCAGCGGCCACTCATGCCCGGAAAGCAACCGCCAGTCAAAGGGGCGGGCGTTGCCGCCGGGAAGCGCGTTTTCGATATCCTTCGGCGGCTTGGCGTCGAACAGCAACCAGTCGGCGGCTCCGTAGTAGGGCTTGGCTGCCGCCAGGTCGTTGTCCGAGGCAATTGGGATGACCTTCATGACAGCGCAGCCGGTGCGGGCCTTGAGCGCCGCAACGCGTTCGGATGTCTCCGCGCCATGGAGTTGCAACAAGTCGAGTGCTGCGCTGTCCAGTGCAGCATCGATCAGCGCGTCGTCGGCATCGACGAACACTCCGACCTTGCAGATGCCGGGCGGCACCGCCCGCGCAAGCTGCCGTGCTTCGTCCATAGTAACGACACGGGGGCTCGGCGCGTAGAACTGCAGACCGATGTGGCTCGCGCCGCCATCGACGGCTGCGTCCATCGCCAGCGGATCGTTGAGCCCGCAAATCTTTGCAGTGACCGTCACGGGTCGTTACTTAGCCGGCTTCGATGCCGGCTACGATCTCGCGCGCGGCGGCAGCCGGGTCAGATGCCGATGTGATCGCACGCCCAATGACGAGATAGTCGGCCCCCGCAGTGATCGCCTGGACGGGCGTCGCGACGGCCTTCTGGTCATGTGACGCAGTACCGGCGGGTCTAATGCCCGGCACGACGAGCGAAAAATCTGGGCCGCACGCCTTGCGGATTGGTTCAATTGCTGCAGGTGAACAGACAACGCCGTCGAGGCCGCATTCCTGCGCCAAACAGGCAAGGCGAACAGACTGATCTTCCGTCGAGGCACCCTGACCCGTAGCAGCTATATCCACGTCGTCGAGGCTCGTCAGCACGGTCACTGCGAGGACGAGCGGTCGCGTCACAGTGGATGCCGCCGCGGCATCTCCGGCTGTTTCGCTGGCTACGCGCAACATTTCCGGACCACCCAAACCATGGACGTTCAGCATCAGAGGAGCCAGCGGCACGACAGCTCGGATTGCGCCGGCAACGGTGTTCGGAATGTCGTGAAACTTGAGGTCGAGGAAGAACGGGATCGTTCCGAATGTAACTTCCCGCACACCCTGCGGCCCATTTGCGTTGAAAAACTCGAGCCCGATTTTGATGCCGCCAACATGTCCGCCAAGCGCACGCGCCAGCGCCTTCGCACGTCCCCGATCGGTGGTGTCGAGCGCGACCAGTATGCGCTCAGTTGCCCAGGAGGACGGCGCTGCATGCTCCTGCAATTTGGCGGTCATCGGCAGTGTTCTACACCGATTCGATGGGAGACGGAAGAAGGAGAGACCCCGTGATGTCGCCTCATCTAACGGTCCCCACCATCCACTACATTCGCCAGTCGCTCGGTCTCGCTACAGGCGAAGGCGAGATGGTAGAGGGTGGATCCGGGCATGGAATTCGTGATGCTCTTGCCATCGAAGGCTAGATGCTCGCGCCAGGCACCTGCGGCAGGTGCCGTCAGATGGTCGCGCATCAGAGTTGCGAGCGTGGCGTCAAGTCTTGCTCCGGCCTCGATATCTCCAGCCAGGGCCGCCCGCGCCGCGTGCGCTTTCAGCGCCTCGGTCTGTGGCCAGACGCGGTGGCTTGCCTTGGTTGGCGTGCC
>CAZCVU010000062.1:6209-9592 GCA_964501745.1 uncultured Flavobacteriales bacterium
GGCGTGCCCTCGCAGTCGATTTCATCAAAAACCGCGCCCGTTTGCGGCTCGACGCCATGCTCGACGGCAAACCGATAGAGTTGATCCGCCAAGGCGGTGACGTCGGACCCCGGGCCGGCGAGTTCGGCATAGCGATATAGTAGCCATACCCATTCAAAATGATGTCCCGGCTCTACCAGACGGCCAGCGGCCGACGGCAACGGTTTCAGATCGGCCGTAAAATACTCACGCAGGCTGCCGTCGACGACGAACCGATCCTTTGCCAGCGCGACCAGCGCCGCCGCACGCTCCAGATAAGCAACTTCGCCCGTCGCATCATGGAGCGCCATCAGCGCCTCAAGCAGGTGCATATGAGGGTTTTGGCGGCGTGGCCGCTGAAGTGCTTGCCCATCGGCATCCAATCCCTCGCCATAGCCGCCGTTGGCACCGTCGGCGAGCGCCCTGTCCAGAAAATCGAGCGTCCGCTCGGCGAGTTCCAGTGCCCTCACTTCGCCCGATGCCCGGAACCACCATGCCAGGGCGAAGATTACGAAGGCTTGGTCATAAAGGTCGCGGCGATTGTCGAGGCTCGCGCCGTCGCGGTGGACACTGTGGCGCCAGCCGCTGTCGGTGAGGTAGTGGGCGAGCAAGAACGCAACCCCATGACCTGCGGTTTCGAGCGCGCGATCGAGAACACTCCCGAGGCTAGCTTGCGAGAAGACATAGATTTGCCGCGCCTGGACAACCAAGCGTTTTCCGTCGCTTGAATTGGGCTTGCAGTCTGAATCGAACCCTTCGTGAAAGCCGCCGGCTTGGCGGTCGACGCCGTGTTGCTGCCAGAACGGCAGTGTTCGGTCGTAGAGCCAATGGTGAAATTGCTGCAGCTCCGGCGCGGACACATTCGCCACCTTGGTTCGATCCGCAGCGCTGTCGTTTTGGGTCATCAAATCCGAGCGAATGCAGCGCGTCATGAGCCCGCCGGGGCGGTCTTATCCGGCCGTACGGCAGGCATTGATTTCCCGCGGGCTGCCGTTCTTTCGCGCGCACGGCGTCGCAGCCCACGTCGTATGGCGCTGTACCACATGGCGACGACTCCAATAAAGAACCCTAGGACCAAGGCGCCCAGCGCGATCAGGTAGACAGGGGATTCGACGACGAAGGGCAACGGCCAGAGATGAACTTCGGCCTGCTGCCGGTTTGAGACTGCAAACAGCACCGCCGCGAGTGTCATCGACGGCGCGATTACCCAATAAAGAAGCCGCATAGGCAGGCCGATCAGTTGGCGTTGATCAGCTCTCGCAGTTGCTTGCCGGTCTTGAAGAACGGAATGACTTTCGGCGCGACCTGAACCGGCTCACCCGTTCGTGGATTTCGACCGGTACGCGCCCCGCGGTGCTTTACAGAGAATGCACCGAAGCCGCGTAACTCGACCCGATCCCCACGGCTCAGTGCCGCCGCGACCTCGTCAAATATGGTGGAGACGATGCGCTCGACGTCGCGTTGATAGAGGTGGGGATTCTGCTCCGCTATCTTGAGTATGAGTTCCGATTTGGTCATCTCGAAAAACCTCTTCATCTCTTTGGACGCCGAATGCGAAGCGGACGAAAGAGTGAGCCAAGAATGCAACCCGAGACTAGGTTCCGAACCGTGCCAAACGGAACCTCCGCCGTCAAGGAAAAACCTCATTATTTCAATGGTCTGTGGATCAGCGTGATGCGCGACACAACGGCGTTGATGCTTTAGGCTCGGCCGACTGGGCGCATAATGATGGCCAGGTGCGCTACGTCTAGGCGCCTGGAGAGTCCGTTTTCTCCGCTCCTTCCGGCTCGGCCTTGGCAGCCTTGTCCGTTGCCTCTGCCGCGGTCTCCTTGGCAGCTTCGGCCGGCTTCTTCGCTTTGGCTTTGCTAGTCTTGGCCTTCGTCGTGGCCTTGGTCTTCTTCTCGTCCTTGGCCGCCTTTGCTACCTTCTTGGCGGGGGCTTTCGCCTCTACTTCTGGCGGCTCCGGTTGATCGTCAGCTTCTTGCTTCGAACGGATAGCAGCGCCGAGGATGTCGCCAAGCGAAGCGCCCGAATCGGAGCTTCCGTACTCGGCCATGGCCTGCTTCTCTTCATCGATCTCGCGGGATTTGATCGACAGGTTGACCTTACGCGACGTTCGATCGACCGAGGTTACCTTCGCGTCAACTTTTTCACCGACGGCGAAGCGGTCGGGGCGTTGTTCCGATCGGTCGCGCGAAAGATCCGCCTTGCGGATAAAACCCGGAAGGTTTTCGTTCACCAGGACTTCGATACCCTTGTCGAGAATCGTCGAAACCGTGCAGGTTACGATCTGACCCTTCTTGAGTGCTTGGGTCTGCTCCATCGGGTCTTCCGACAGCTGCTTTATGCCCAGGCTGATGCGTTCTTTCTCAACGTCTACCTCCAGGATTTTTGCCTTGACTTTATCACCCTTTGAAAACGCCGCGATGGCCTGCTCGCCCGCCTGATCCCAAGCGATATCGGACATGTGCACCATGCCGTCTATCTCTCCTGGCAAGCCGACAAATAGACCGAACTCAGTGATGTTCTTGATTTCACCTTCGATCTCGCTGCCGGCGGGATGATCGGCGAGGA
Organism: uncultured Flavobacteriales bacterium; assembly: GCA_964501745.1. GTDB lineage: Bacteria > Pseudomonadota > Alphaproteobacteria > UBA8366 > CAVOAK01 > CAVOAK01. The sequence continues at coordinate 8,802 of CAZCVU010000062.1, forward strand.
ATGCTTGCCAAGGATTGGGGAAGCACTGCTTAAGCCCGAGGCTGATGCGGCGTTTCTGCGGATCGACGTCGAGAACCACGACCTCGACTTCCTGACTCGTCGAGACGATCTTACCTGGATGGACATTCTTCTTGGTCCAGCTCATCTCCGAGACGTGGACCAGACCTTCAACACCCGCCTCCAATTCAACGAAGGCGCCGTAGTCGGTGATGTTGGTCACGCGACCGGTGAATCTCGTGCCAACCGGGTACTTCGCTTCAACCCCTTCCCAGGGGTCAGCTTCCAACTGCTTCATACCGAGGCTGATGCGCTGGGTTTCCGAATTGAAACGAATCACCTGGACGTCGACCGTCTGGCCGATCTGCAACGCTTCGCTTGGGTGATTGATGCGCCGCCAGGCGATATCGGTGACATGGAGCAGCCCGTCGACGCCGCCGAGATCCACAAAGGCGCCATAGTCCGTGATGTTCTTGACGACGCCGCTGAGGACCTGCCTTTCCTTCAGGTTGGCTATAAGTTCGGCACGTTGTTCGGCCCTGCTCTCCTCGAGCACAGCCCTGCGCGACACCACGATATTACCGCGGCTGCGGTCCATCTTGAGGATCTGAAATGGCTGCGGAGTGCCCATTAGCGGCGCGACATCGCGCACCGGGCGAATATCGACCTGGCTGCCCGGCAGAAACGCCATGGCGCCTGAAAGATCGACCGTAAAGCCGCCCTTAACCCGGCCAGAAATCATGCCGGAAACATGTTCGCTGTCCTCGAATGCCTTTTCAAGTTGGGTCCAGGCC
>CAZCVU010000063.1:0-3981 GCA_964501745.1 uncultured Flavobacteriales bacterium
GGCTATGAGGTCGTCACCATGGACGAGGCCGCAGCCGTCGGCGACATCTTTGTGACAGCGACCGGCAACCTGGACGTCATTACGCTTGAACATATGCGCGAAATGAAAGACCGCGCGATCGTCTGCAATATCGGCCACTTCGATTCCGAGATCGACGTCGCCGCATTGCGAAACCTCAAATGGCACAACGTGAAGCCGCAGGTAGATGAAATTGAGTTTCCGGACGGCAAGCGCATACTTTTATTGGCCGAGGGCCGCTTGGTGAATCTCGGTTGTGCGACCGGTCATCCGAGCTTCGTTATGAGCGCCAGCTTCACCAACCAGGTGTTGGCACAGATCGAGCTCTGGCAAAACCATTCGGACTACGAAAACAAGGTCTACGTCCTGCCGAAACATCTCGACGAGCGGGTTGCTGCCCTCCACCTGTCGAAGCTTGGTGTCAAACTGACGCAGCTCACCGCGAGTCAGGCCGAGTATCTCGGAGTCGATAAGGGCGGGCCCTACAAGCCTGACTACTACCGTTACTGAGGATTACGACTCGCCTTCCCTTCGACATTGCCTTTCGCTCGTCCTACCGAGCCTTGCCGTGTCAGCCCGCCGACGGGTAAAACCTTCGTTATGGGCACCGACGCTGGCACCGACGCCAGCACCGCGACGCTGCTGCGCTATGAACTGCCCCGCTTAGAGGCGACAAGCTTGCTGGCGCGGCGTCTTGCGCCGCTCCTTCATGCGGGCGATATGATTGCTCTCAAAGGTGAGCTGGGCGTTGGAAAGACAACCTTCGCACGGGCGCTGATCCGGGCACTGGGCGTCACTGATACCGAGATTCCGAGCCCGACCTACACATTGGCGCAAGGCTATCAGGGTCGGGCACTCGAAATTTGGCATTTTGACCTGTACCGGCTTCGCTCCGCAGAGGATGCATTGGAGTTGGGAATCGACGAAGCGCGCCGCGATAGCTTGGTGTTGATCGAGTGGCCGGAGCGGCTGGGGCCGGCACTGGCAAAAGACAGGCTCGAAATAGCCTTTGAGTACGCCGCCGGCGAGGATGCGCGGCGCGTTGCACTCAATGCCATAGACGGCTGGTTGGATCGCCTGTCGGAGCTGCATTTCGATGGATCGTGAAGATCTGATCCTGCGCTTCCTAGAGGCCGCCGGCTGGGCCAACGCCACACGCTCGCCACTCGCCGGCGACGCCTCCTTTCGCCGCTACGAGCGTTTGCGTCGCGGCACGACTCGCGCGGTGCTGATGGACGCGCCACCGCCGCAGGAGGACATCAGGCCCTATCTGCAGATTGCCAGGTGCTTGTCGCGCCTTGGATACAGCGCGCCGGATATCCTCACCGCTGACGAGTCGAACGGGTTGGCTGTGATCGAAGACCTCGGCGATGAGTCCTACACGCATGTGCTGGCGGCGGGGGGCGATGAGAAAGCGCTCTACGAGCTTGCCCTCGATCTGTTGATCGACCTGCACCGGCAGTTTCAGAATGATCGATCGATCGCGATCTACGATGACGAACGGTTTCTGGACGAGGCCGTGTTGTTCGTCGACTGGTATCTGCCAGCGATCCGCGGCGGCGAAGTTGCGGAACCGTCTCGCAACGAATTCCTGCAGCGCTGGCGTGAACTCCTGGCGGTGGCGCGTGAGGTGCCGACGAGCCTCGTGCTGCGCGACTACCATGTTGACAATCTAATGCTCCTGAAAGACCGGGAGGATCTGCGGGCATGCGGATTGCTCGATTTTCAGGATGCTGTGGTCGGGCCCGTTACCTACGATATTGTGTCGCTGCTGGAGGACGCTCGGCGGGACGTCTCGCCGCAACTGTCGGATTGGCTAATCAGCCGCTACCTTGACGCCTTTCCAAAGCTCGATTGCGATACTTTCCATGCCTCCTACGCCGTTATGGGCGCGCAACGAAACATGAAGATCATTGGTATCTTTACGCGTCTCGACCGGCGCGACCACAAACCCCTCTATCTGCGTCACGTCGCCCGTGTTTGGCGCTGGCTGCATGGCGATCTTGCACATCCGGTTCTGGCGCCGATCGGCGATTGGCTAGATCGTGAGCTTCCAGTTGCGGAGCGCCGCCAGCCGGATCCGCTGACCGTGGCTGCATCGTGACCAAAATCACGCGCGCCATGATACTGGCCGCCGGCCGAGGCACGCGTATGCGTCCGCTCACCGACAAGCGTCCGAAGCCACTGGTCACCCTGGCTGGACGGGCCCTGATTGATCATGGCCTGGATCGGCTGGCAACAGTCGATGTGCACAGCGTAATCGTCAACACGCACCATCTCGGCGGCCAGCTGGCAAACCACCTAGCCCACCGCCCGGAGGTCGTTTTGTCACAGGAATCGGAACTCTTGGAGACCGGCGGCGGCGTCAAGCACGCGCTCGGGTATTTTGGCAGTGACGCCTTCCTGGTGCTGAATTGCGACGCGGTCTGGCTTGATGCAACGGTGCCGGCGCTGGCGCGGCTCATGGGTGGCTGGAGGGACACTGAAATGGATGCCCTGCTACTTCTCTATCCTGCCGGCGAAGTCGCCACCTACAGCGGCGAGGGAGACTATGACATCGATTCGGATGGCCGGGCGCAGCGCCGCCACTCCGGTAGAACAGCGCCATATTTGTTTGCCGGTCTCCAGGTTCTTCACCCGCGCCTGTTCGCCGGTTCGCCTGACGAGCCGTTTTCCCTCAATCTGCTTTACGACGCAGCGGAACGGTCGGGCCGTCTCTACGCCATGATTCACGACGGCCGCTGGTTCCATGTCGGCACACCTGACGAACTACGTTATGCCGAGCAGGAATTATTGGCGTCGCCGGCCACAGCGGGCTCTCCGTGACCGACACTCCTCACGTTTTCACGATCAGTCCAGGTCGCCCGTTCCTCGATGCCCTGGCGACCCAACTTTTGGCGGAAACCAGAGGCGATCCCCTGGAATTGGGCCGCTACACGCTTCTTCTGCCAACGCGTCGCGCCTGTCGCGCGGCAGGCGAGGCGTTTCTCCGATCGGGCGGTGGCAAGCCACTGATTCTTCCGACATTGCGCCCGATCGGTGAAATTGACGAGGACCAGATGATCCTGGACGAGACCCCCGGTCTCGAAGAGCCAGATATCATCCCGGCGATTCCGAGTCTACGCCGCCAGCTGCTGTTGACGCGCCTCATCCTTAGTTGGCCGCGAGAGGGCCGCGCCATCAAGCTCGATCAAGCCGCGAGGCTGGCGGCTGAACTCTGTCGCCTGCTCGATCAGGTGCAAACCGAACGCCTGTCATTTGATGGATTTGCGACGCTGGTTCCCGAGGACTACTCGGCGCACTGGCAGGAAACGCTCGACTTTCTGAAGATCCTGACGGAGCACTGGCCGGCGATCCTGGTGGAGGAAGGCGCGCTTGACCCGGCCGAGCGTCGAAACCGTGTGCTCGCGGCTCAGGTGGCCGCGTGGGCGGATTGCCCGCCCGATGATGCGGTGATCGCGGCCGGTTCGACGGGCAGTATCCCGGCGACCGCCGATCTGCTGGCGGTTGTCGCGGCGCTGCCCAACGGCCGTGTCGTTCTGCCCGGGCTCCAGCGCGAGACCGGTGAGGATGAGTGGGCGGCCATTGGCCAGGAACAAACACACCCGCAAAACGGCATGGCGCATTTACTGGCCCATCTCAAGGTCGCGCCAGATGATGTCGAGGAGTGGCCGAATCCCGCTCGACGACGATCGCCAGGCCGCGTGCGCCTGGCTGCCGAAATGTTGCGTGCAGCCGAAACCACCGATGCCTGGCGTGCGCTGCCAGTGCTGCCAGGCTCGTCGTTGCGGGCGCTTGAGCGCATCGACTGCGCCAACGAAGGGGAAGAAGCGGGTGTCATTGCACTCAAGTTGCGGCATGTATTGCAAACACCCGGCAAGACGGCGGCGCTGATCACGCCGGATCGCAGCCTTGCGCGCCGCGTCGCCGCGGAATTGAGGCGCTGGCAGATCGAGATTGACG
>CAZCVU010000063.1:3991-7154 GCA_964501745.1 uncultured Flavobacteriales bacterium
TGGGGGGCAGAGCCTCGCTGACACTGCTGCGGGGACCTATTTTCGACTGCTGGCGATGGCTGCGGCGATGGCGTTCTCACCGGTTGCCCTGTTGGCCCTGCTGAAGCATCCACTGGCTGCCGGTGGCGTGGCGCCCGGTACCTTCAGAGCACATGTTCGTATTTTGGAGCGGTATGTTCTGCGTGGTCCGCGGCCCGGCCCCGGACTGCAAAGTCTGCGTGCGGTCCTCGAGGACCGCAAGGATACCGGCCAGATCGAGTCGTTCCACGTCACGGCCATTAGCGCTCTGTTCGACTTTCTCGAAAGCCACGTCGAGCCATTGTCCGAGGCGATTGCGGGGACAACGGTTCCGATTGCGAAGCTGATCGAGCGGCATTTGGCGGCCGCCGAGGCTCTGGCCGCGAGCGAAGATATGGAGGGTGGCGCGCGATTGTGGGCCGGTGAGGCGGGGGAGGCCCTGGCGAACTTCTTCGCCGAACTGCGCCAGTCGGCCAACGTTTTGCCTGAGATTTCCGGCGGCGCCTACGTGCCTCTGGTTGAGTCCTTGATGTCGGCGCAAGTCGTGCGTCCGACATTTGGCCGCCATCCGCGTCTTAATATCTGGGGACCGCTGGAGGCCCGGCTGCAGCATGCAGACCTGATAATTCTTGGCGGTCTGAATGAGGGCACGTGGCCACCTGAGCCGGGGGCCGACCCTTGGTTAAGCCGCCCCATGCGCAGCGCATTTGGCTTACCGCAACCGGAGCGACGGATCGGTCTCTCGGCGCATGATTTCGCACAGGCATTTTGTGCCGGAGAAGTCGTGCTGACACGCGCCAACAAGGTAGACGGTACGCCGACCGTACCGTCGCGCTGGCTGGTGCGTCTGGACACTGTGTTGGCCGGCGCAGGCCTCGACCTTGACAGTTTGCGCTCGCCGCGATGGCAGCACTGGCACCGCGCGCTCGACCAGCCGAGCGCAGCCGTGCGCATCGCTCCACCTGAACCACGCCCACCGATTAGTGCGCGGCCTCGCAGGCTCTCGGTAACGCGCATCGAAACATGGATCCGCGATCCATATGCAATCTATGCGCGTCATATTCTCGGGCTCGCGCCGATAGACCCCTTAGAAGCCGATCCGGGCGCCGCGGAACGTGGCATCTTCATTCATCGTGCGCTTGAGGCGTTTCTCAAGCAGACCGCTGGGGAATTGCCTGACGACGCGGTGAAGAGGTTGTTGGCGCATGGCGAGCGCGCCTTTGGTCCGGCTCTCGGCAAGCCGTCCGTCCGCGCCTTCTGGTGGCCGCGATTCGAACGCATCGCCGACTGGTTCGTGCGACAAGAGCGGGCGCGCCGGCCGGCGATCGAGCAATCACTTGTCGAAGTACACGGGCAGCTTGAGATCGATGCGCCGGGCGGCGTCTTTACCTTGTCGGCGATGGCCGATCGTATCGACCGTGGCGTCGACCGCCGCTACGCGGTCATCGACTATAAGACCGGTGCCGCGCCCACGGATACGGAGGTTTTGCTTGGATTTGCTCCGCAGCTGCCTCTCGAGGCGGCGATTGCAATCGCCGGCGGATTCAATGGCGTGGAGGATGGAGCGGACGTGGCTCGTCTTTCCTACTGGCGTTTGACGGGTGGCGAGCCGGCCGGCGAGGCGCGCAGCGTTGGCGACGATGCAATGCAAATGGCCGCGGCGGCAATCGATGGACTACGGCGTCTTGTTGCCGCTTACGACGATGAGGCCACAGCCTATCTCTCGGTGCCAAATCCTGGTCGTGCGGGGCGCTTCAACGACTATCTGCACCTGGCCAGGGTGCAGGAATGGTCGGCAAGCGGTGCGGGGGATGGACTTTGAACGGGCTTGCTCCGGATCTTTCAACCAGTGAACAGCAAAACGCATCGAATCCTGATGCCAGTATCTGGGTGGCGGCCTCTGCGGGCAGCGGCAAAACGAAAGTTTTGGTCGACCGAGTTTTAGCCCTGCTGTTAGGCGGGACCGTACCGGTTCGTATTTTGTGCCTTACCTTCACGAAGGCGGCAGCGACTGAAATGGCAATCCGCGTCAATGCGACACTCGGGCAGTGGGCCACTTGCGGCGACGACGAGTTGACGGCTGCTATCGAGACGCTAACGAATGCTCCTGCCGATGCCGATGGAATCCAGCGTGCGCGACGTTTACTCGCGCAAGTGCTTGACGCCCCCGGGGGGCTGAAGATCCTGACCATCCATAGTTTCTGCGAGTCGCTGCTCGCGCGCTTCCCATTGGAAGCTGGGATCGCCCCGCATTTTGAAGTGATGGACGAACGCAGCGCTGCTGAAATGCTGGCGACCGCCCGAGACAATGTCCTTTCCTCGGCGCGTAACACCACGGGACCGGCGAACACTACCGCTCGGGCTCTCGCCACCGTTAGCCAACATATTCGCGAGGAAGAGTTTGCCGAATTGATGACGGTACTGGCCAACGAACGCGGTCGCCTCAAGCAGTTGCTTGATGGACCTGGAAGTATCGAGCGTACAATTGGCGCGATCTATGACCGGCTTGGTGCCGATCCTACAGCCGACGAGGGAGCGCTTGTCACCGAAGCGTGCGATGACGATGCGTTCGACCGGATTGGTCTCGAATGCGCGGTACAGGCGCTGGCAGAGGGAAGTGAGAAGACCGATCAGCCGCGAGGCCAGGCGATCGGCAGCTGGATCTCTGCCGACCGCCAGCGACGGCAGGAAAGCTTCGAAGACTACGCAATTTGCTTTCTGACCAGGGAAGGCCAGCCGCGCGCCCAGCTGATCAGCAAGAAGGCACAGCAAGCCGATCCCGCTGCCCAGGCTATCCTGTCCGTGGAAGCGGCACGCCTCGCGGCCCTGTTGGAGCGCCGGCGTGCGCAGATCACAGCGCAGGCCTCGGCCTCGTTGCTGCACCTTGGAGAAGCGTTCATAGGCGCGTACGAGGCCGAAAAGGCGACCACCGCCCGGCTCGATTATGACGACCTTATCCTGACCGCGCGACGGCTCCTGGAACGGCCAGGCATTGCGCCGTGGGTCCTCTATAAGCTGGACGGCGGACTCGATCATATTCTGATCGATGAGGCGCAGGATACGAACCCTGAGCAATGGGGCGTGATAGCAGCCTTGGCCGGCGACTTTTTCACTGGGGAAGGCGCCCACAGTGGTCCCCGTACAA
>CAZCVU010000063.1:7164-9586 GCA_964501745.1 uncultured Flavobacteriales bacterium
TCTTTGCCGTCGGCGATACGAAACAGTCGATCTACAGCTTCCAACGGGCCGATCCGGCGGCATTCCGGCGAATGCGAGATCATTTTGCCGGCCAAGTCGATACTGCGCGCACGGCATGGCGCGATGTTGATCTCAACCTGTCGTTTCGGTCGACGGAAGCTGTCCTCAACGTAATCGACGCGGTGTTTCAAGACCCGGCCGCCGCAGATGGCGTGTTGGAGGAGGGACATGAGATGCGTCATCGTGCGGCGCGCACCGGTCACGCCGGGCTGGTTGAGGTGTGGCCGCCCGCCTCGCCAATGGATGTCAAGCCGGAAGAGCCTTGGACCCTGCCAATTGAGCGTCGGCCTCAAGACAGTCCGCGAACCCGCCTCGCCCGTTCGATCGCCCGGCGAATCAAACGATGGATCGGTAAGGAGATCCTCGAATCGAGAGGCCGGCCGGTGCGCGCCGGCGACATCATAGTTCTGGTGCGCCGGCGCGGCGTCTTCGTCGAAGAGCTCGTTCGCGCGCTCAAGGACGCAAACGTGGCGGTCTCGGGAGCAGATCGCATGGTCCTGACCGAACAGCTAGCAGCGATGGACCTGATGGCGTTGGGCGCATTTCTTCTGCTGCCGGACGACGACATGACGTTGGCGACCGTGCTCAAGGGTCCGTTCCTCGGATTCGACGATGACGAACTGTTCCAAATCGCCTGGCGCCGCGGCGATGCCAGTCTGTGGCGCCGCCTCGGTGAACAGGCCGCGGTGGACCGGAAATGTGCTGCTGCACGAAGCTGGCTCGAACACTTGCTTGCACGCGTCGACTTCACGCCGCCGTTCGATCTGTTCGCCCATATTCTGGCCGCGCCCTCAATTGCTGAGACGAGTGGTCGGGCTAGCCTTGTCGGGCGGCTTGGCATCGACGCGGGTGATGCGATAGACGAGTTTCTCAATCTCGCGGTTACCTACGAGCGGGCCCACATACCCTCGCTGCAGGGCTTCCTGCACTGGGTCGAAGCGGGTCGAGCCGAGGTCAAGCGCGATCTCGAACAGTCTGGGCGCGATGAGGTCCGCGTGATGACGGTCCACGGGGCCAAGGGCCTTGAGGCACCGATCGTCATACTGCCCGATACCATGTCAACGCCGGCAACCCATAGCCCACGCATCCTATGGCATGAAGGTTTGCCGCTTTGGCCACCAAGAAGGGCGCTTGAGGAGCGGGTCTGTCGGACGGCGCGCGCGGCCGCCGATCAGCTGCGCGACCAGGAATATCGACGGCTGCTCTATGTCGCAATGAGTCGTGCCGAGGACCGGCTTTACGTCTGCGGTTGGCATGGAGAGCACAAGCCGCCGGGGGATTGTTGGTATGAACTCATTGTGGAGGGCTTGGCGCGCTTGGACAACGTCAGTCCGTTTACCTTCCAGGAGCGCGGCGGCGACGGCTGGAGTGGGCCAGGATTGCGTCTGGTTGGTGCACAGGGCGTGCCGGCCAGGGCCGATCGCCGGGATCGCGACAAGGCGGGCCGGCCATCGCGCCTTATGCCATGGACACGGCTTCCACCGGCTGCCGAACCTGCCCCACCGCGCCCCCTCGCCCCTTCGCGCGCCGAGCAGAATGAGCCGGCCGTACGGTCTCCGCTCGATGCTGACGACGGTACACGATTTCAACGCGGCCTGCTGATCCACCGTCTGCTGGAGATTCTGCCCACGTTGCCAATGCGGCAACGGCATGCGAGTTGCCGGCGCTACCTGGCGCGACCGTTTCACGGTCTCGATGCGGCGCAGCAGGCTGAGTTAGAGGCCGAAGTCTTCGCGGTGCTTACGGACCGCGATCTGGCGCCGCTGTTTGCTGCCGAGGGGCGTGCCGAGGTGCCAATTGTCGGTACAGTCAATGGTCCGGACGGGCCGCAAGTCGTGTCCGGTCAGGTGGATCGCCTCGTGGTCAGCGACCAAGAAATCTTGATCGTTGACTACAAATCGAACCGCCCACCACCTGCGCGTCAAGACGATGTGCCCGAGTTGTATCTGCGCCAAATGGCCGCTTACAGGGCTGTTTTGGTGGGGATTTGGCGGGACCGTCCGGTCCGTTGCGCCCTCTTGTGGACCGATGGGCCGCGACTTATGTTTTTGGACGAGCCGCGGCTTGACCGGTTGTTCCCCGGCTCATAGAGTCGAGGCCGGGATGAGCTCGTCGCAATGGCGCAAGCGGGAGTCGAATCCAAAATGGAGGACAAGGCCATGAGCACCGTGAAAGTGAACGACGACGATTTCGAAACCAACGTGCTGAAGAACGAAACTCCCGTGTTGGTCGACTTCTGGGCCGAATGGTGCGGTCCCTGCAAGACAATTGCGCCAGCGCTCGAGGAGATCGCCGGTGACTTGGCCGGCCGGCTAACGCTCGCAAAACTGAATATCGACGACAACCCGCAAACGCCCGCCAA
>CAZCVU010000064.1:0-9582 GCA_964501745.1 uncultured Flavobacteriales bacterium
ATCATGCTCTTTCAGCCAATCGAGCGTTCCAAACCAGTATTGGCGCCGTTCGGCCAGGAAGTCTTCGTTCCACTCAACCCAATTGTCGATATAGGTCTTGAAATCAAAGTCTCCCTTGCGAATGGCGATGGCCGCCGGATTGGGCTGGATCGGGCTGGTAATCGGTGAATGCAGCACATCCTGGTTGAGATGCGTCCACAGGGTCACTTGCGGCCAGCTCGAAGGAACGCCGTGGGCGTTGCCATTGAGAACCTCTTGCAGGGCCAACTGCTCGTCGTCGAAGAAGATCCACTTGGCCTTCTGCGTGTACCTGCGGACTTTGTCGCAAGCCGTGCTGCCGCGGCGGCAGGCAATGATGACTTTGGAATTGTTGAAATCTTCGAGATCCCTGAAATCGCCTGCGAGCTTCTTGCTCGTCGCGATCATCGTGCCGGTCCGGTTATAGGTCCGGGAGAAGTTAACCTGCAGTGCGCGCTTCGGGGTCTTCGACATGCCACCGATGATGATGTCGAACTTGCCTGTGAGCAACGCCGGGATAATGCCGTCCCATTGGGTTGGGACGAACTCAGGCTTGACGCCCATGTCCTTCGACATTTTCGATGCGACGTCGATTTCATAGCCGATCAACTTGCCCTTCTTGTCACGCATGACCCACGGCCTGAAGGTCGCATTACCGATTTTCATCACGCCGCGTTTCTTGATTTGCTCAAGCGTGCTGTCTTTGGCAAGCATCTGCGTGGTGTTCTGTGCCAAGGCCGGTGTGGCAACTCCAGCAGCAAGTACCGCTGCCGCCGCAACCATTGGCAGCCAGAATTTTCCATCTAATTTCATCTTTGATCTCCCGTACTTGATTAGAGTGCTGAGCTTGTTGCACATCAACACGTCCCCGCACTAGAGTAGAACGTTAAGTTTATTGCACATCAACACGTCAATGCCAAAGCCTAACCGGAATGTGGCGATTTGCAAACCGCTGGATGACCAATAAACCAGCGGCGCGGATTAGCGCCAGCAATGTGAATATGGGAGCCGGGTGCGACGGGTTCCCACAAGAAAGAGGGTCAATTTGATAGCGGCCGTAAGAGCCCGCTGAGAGGAGATATCGCGATGGATCGCCAACAGGAACGTTTGATCGAATGGGCATGCCAAAAGGTCATGCGCCAGTACTACAAACATGTTGATCAGTACGAGTACGAGGACGCAGCAGCTTTGTTTACCGACGATGCGACCTGGAAAGTTATGGGCGTCGATTTGAAAGGCCGCGATCAAATCCTCGAGGGCCTCTACGCTGGACTTCAGAAAGGCACAATTCGCCATGTACTGACCAATACCGTGGTCACCGTGATCGACGAAGACCATGCAGAGGCGCGCTCTTACAACAACATTTACTATTCGCCGCGTGCGCGTACGGATGAGACGGAGGGCGCGCTGCCGTTCGATGGTCCCAACCGGATCTCCGATCACTACGCCTCATTCACCCGCACAGACGACGGCTGGAAGATGTCGAGCCGCGTCGGCCGGGTTATCTTCCGCAGTAAGGCCGAGGAATTGGCGCTGGAAACCTGGGCCGGCAAGGAAGGCCTGCTCTTGGAGCAGAAGTCCTGAAACACAAGAGACGAAATCAAACCCGGAGGATTGAAGAATGGATCGTGAGCAGGAACGGGAGATCGAGTGGGACTGCCAAAAGGTGCTGCGCAAGTACTACCATCATGTGGATCAGCGGCAGTATGACGAGGCGGTGCAGTTGTTCACGCCAGACGTTCACTGGGTCGTGATGGGGCTGGATTTGCACGGCCGCGATGCCGTGCGCAACTCGTTCGGTGGGCTGACGGACTCGACGATTCGCCACGTGCTGACGAATACCGTGGTGACGGTGATCGACGAAGACAACGCCGAATCGATTTCCTACAACTCAATCTATTGCGAAAAGGGTTTTCCCGACGACGGGCCGATCCCGTTCACGGGTCCCGATCGTTTGGGTACGCAACTTGCCAAACTAAAGCGCACCGACGAGGGTTGGCGTATCTGCGAACGCGGATCCTTGCCGGCCTTCAAGCAGGACCGCGGGTAGGGCCAAGCTTGTCAATACGGGCTGGTCAATACGGGCTTGCCCGGGGCGAGCCATAGGTGTCGAACCGGCGTGAGCTAGTCGCGTGCGAAGGCGAGCGGGCTGCCGCGGTAGGCGATACGCCAGCCTTCATCCGTCCGTACCATCTTGTCGATATTTGCACCGAGGCGGTTTGGCCCCTCAAATGAGAGCGGCCCGTCGTCGGGAAAGCCATTTTCGACATAGATCGTGACATAAGACGTCACGTCCACGTGGTTTTCGTCGACGACATCGACGATCGTATTTGTCAGCACGTGGCGAATCGTCGAGTCCGCCAGCCCGCCGAACGCCTCGCGCACGGCCTTGCGACCGTGCAGATCCAGCCCCGCCACCTGCCAGTTAACGTCTGTCGCAAACAGGTTTACCGCGTCGTCGTAATTGCGCTGGTCCATCAGGTGATAGTACTGGCGCAGCACTTTTTGGCAGTCCCATTCGATGGCAAGTTTCTGGTCTTCATCCACGGCGAAGCTTCTTCTCCACGTGGCGTAGGTTAGTCGCGCGCGAAGGCGCGCTGACCAGTCCTGTACGCGATACGCCAACCTTCGTCCGTCCGTACCATCTTGTCGATATTTGCCGCGAGGCGGTTTGGTTCCTCAAACGGGATCGGCCCGTCGTCGGGAAAGCCTTTCTCGACATAGATCGTGACATACGACGTCACGTCCGCATGGTCCTTGTCGACGACATCGACGATCGTATTTGTCAGGACATGGCGGATGGTCGAGTCCGTCAGCCCACCGAATGCTTCGCGCACGGCGTCGCGGCCATGCAGGTCCAGCCCCATCACCTGCCAGTGAACGTCGGGAGCAAACAGTTCAATGGCGTCGTCGTAGTTGCGCTGGTCCATCAGGTGATAGTACTGGCGCGAAACCTTCTGGCAGTCCCATTCGATGGCGAGTTTTTGTGCTTCATCCATGGCTACGTTCCCTCTCTCCGTAGCGTTTCAATCACTATTTGGCGGGGACCTCTTTGCCTTCCTCCTTGGCCCAGGATTCCAAGGCTACCGGCCCTGTGGAGCGCCTGAAGATCACCTTCACGTCTCGTTTGGAAATCAGCCAGCCTTCATCCGTGAGTTCCAGTTCGGTGTAGTTATCTTCGAGACGATGCGGTCCTTCGAAGGGCAGCGCACCTTCGCCGTCTTCGACCTTGGCGCCCGGTACGTAATAGTCACTGTTGTACGATTTCGACACCGCGTGGGTCTCGTCTATCACGTCGACAACGGTGTTGGTAATGACGTGGGCGATCGTCCCCTCGGCCAATCCGGCGACGAGGCCCTTGAGAAGCTCGTCGCGTCCCTTTAATTGCACGCCAAGCGCTTGCCATTCGACATCGGGCGTGAACAGGTTTGCAGCCTTCTCGTATTTGCGCTGGTCGACATACTGGTAGTAAAGCCGCAGAACTCTTTGGCATTCCCACTCGATGGTCCGCTCCTGTTTGCGGTCCATGTTCCGCCCCCCTATTGCGATGAAACCCGGTGACAATAAGACCGCCCGAACGGCAACTCTGTCAACAACTGCCGTGGTCCACCGGCGTGGGTCAGTAGGGCGGCTCGCTCTTGACCGTGACGCGGTAGCAGAGCCGATCGTATCTCTCGACGTCGAACATGGTGGCGCGATGCAGCGTGCAGCGATTGTTCCAGAACATCGCATCGCCCGCCTGCCAATGTTGGCATCGTCGAACGGCCAAGCTTCGAGGAAGCGGTGGCGCATCACGAGACGCCGGAATATTCTGTCGTGAAGTCTTTCCGAGAGGGCGCCGGAAGGCTCCAAAGATAGATCGTCGAGGTTGACGAACGTCTCGATACCGAGGTGGACGCCGAGAGCTGGAGCCGATGAATAGGGATGCAGAGCGGATCGTCGTCATCAACCCCAATTCGACCGAGGCGGTCACGCAAGCGATTGACGGCGCGCTCGAACCGCTGCGGATGGCGGGCGGCCCCGAGATCGTTTGCCTGACGCTCGCCGAAGGGCCACCGGGGATCGAAACGCAGGCGGATATTGAAAGCGTTGTTGCGCCCATCTGCGAATTCGTCCGTGCCCGTGACAACGACGCGGCGGCGTTCGTCATTGCCTGCTACAGCGACCCCGGCCTGCAGGCGGCTCGCGAGACGACATCGCGGCCGGTTTTCGGGATCGCGGAATGCGCCATGCTGACGGCGCTGACCAAGGGCGAGCGCTTTGGCCTGATCTCGATTCTCGCAAGCGGCGTTCAGCGGCACCTGCGCCATGTGCGCCAGCTCGGCCTCAACGAGCGTTTTGCCGGTGAGGTGCCGGTCGGTTTGGGCGTTACGGAGCTTGGCGATGAGACCAAAGTGCTCGGCCGGATGATCGAGACCGGCGAGCGCCTGCGCGACGAATACGGTGCCGACGTCCTGATCTTCGGCTGTGCCGGTATGGCGGACTACCGCGACCGGGTGGCCGAGAGTGTTGGCTTGCCGGTGGTCGAGCCGTCGCAGGCCGCGGTGACGATGGCGATCGGTGCCGTGCGTTGCTAGTGGGCGCGTTTCAAGCAGATATTCACAAATTTCCCGCGCGTGGACCCTGGCACATTGGGGTGAGGCACCTATTTAGTAGATGCAACCACATGGTGCATCTATGAGGTATAGGGCAGCTTTCGCGTTCATTATTCTTGCTGTCACGGCGATTCCTAATCTCGCGCGTGCCGACTATGTCCTAGGAGTCCGCGCTTACGAGAACGGCAACTATGCGATGGCGCTTCGCGAGTTTCGCATGGCTGCGGACCTGGGCGATACAAGGGCCCAGCACAGACTCGGCCTGATGTATGAGAAAGGTGATGGCGCCCCGCAGGACGATGCGGAAGCGGTTGAGTGGTATCGCAAAGCTGCCGACAAGGGCGATGCAAAAGCGCAACTCAATCTTGGCAACATGTATCGGCGGGGCGAGGGGGTGCCACAGGATTACGCGGTAGCATTCCGATGGTATCGCAAGGCCGCCGACCAGGGGTATGCCCCCGCGCAACATAAACTTGGTACCATGTACGATACGGGCCAGGGCGTCCGACGGGACGATGCCGAAGCAGTGAGGTGGTATCACAAAGCCGCCGACCAGGCACATGCGCAAGCGCAATACTATCTCGGTCTCATGTACGAGATGGGCGAAGGCGTCACCCAGGACCATGCAGAAGCGGCGAGGTGGTATCGTGCGGCCGCCGAGCAAGGACACATAACAGCGCAATACAACCTCGGTACCATGTACAAGACAGGTCTGGGCGTCCCGCAGGACGGTGCGGAGGCGGTGCGTTGGTATCGCGAAGCCGCTGAACAGGGCGACGTAGAAGTGCAGATCGTTCTCGGTGCTACGTACGCGTTGGGTCAAGGCATTCCGGTGGATTACTCGGAAGCAGCGAGGTGGTTTCGCAAGGCCGCCGACCAGGGCGACCGAAGAGCGCAGCTCGGGCTTGCACTTGCGTATGGTGCAGGCAGAGGCGTCGTGCAGAATCTGCCGGAAGCAATTAGGTGGCTTCGAAAGGCCGCCGACCGAGGCCATGCACGCGCGCAGTACTTCCTTGGTTGGCACTACCAAAACGGCGAGGGCGTCGCGAAGAACTATGAAGAAGCAATGAGGTGGTATCGCAGAGCCGCCGATCAGGGTGACCCACATGCGCGGTATATTCTCAACAAGATTCACACAGGTCGCCTAAGCGTCGTCGAGGACTATGCAGAAGCGGCAAGTTGGATTCACAACTCCGCGGATCAGGTTGGTTTGGATGCACAAGACGAAACCGGCGCCATATACAAGGATGGTTTAGTCACCCCGCAGGACGAACTTGATGCATTTCTCTGGTACAGCAACGTTGCCAAAAAGGGCGATGCGGGTGCACAGCGCATGCTCGGCCGTGCATACGAAGAGGGAAGGGGTGTCGTGGCAGACTACCGGGAAGCAGCCAGATGGTATCGCAAGGCCGCCGTCCAAGGCGACACAGGTGCGCAAACTGATCTTGGGATTTTGTACCTGCTTGGTCGAGGCGTCGAACTGGACGGTGCTGAGGCGGTCAAATGGTTTCGTAGGGCCGCTGTAAGGGGAGACGGAAGTGCGCAGTTTCTCCTTGGCCGGGTGTACGATGTCGGTGCGGGTGTATCGTCGGATCAGATGAAGGCGCTTGGATGGTATCGGAAAGCGGCGTCCTTGAGTTTTGTACCGGCACAATATCGCCTTGGTCTGGTGTACGAAGAGAGTGAAGGTGATGTTCGGGACTACTCGGAAGCAGCCAAATGGTATCGCAAAGCCGCCGAGCAGGGATACGTGGATGCCTATTACAAACTTGCTGAAATGTACGAAGAAGGCAGAGGCGTTTCGCAGGACTATGTGCTGGCCTACATGTGGTTCGACTTAGCCGCCGCGGAGAATGTCGAGTTTGCGTTGTTAGGACGTCGCTCGGCGGCCAACTTTATGACCGCGGCGCAGATCGCCAGAGCACAGATGCTGGCCCGGGAATGGCAGCCGAAAACGTCGAGCGCAGCGCACGACTAACTGCTAGCCGGTCTCCTCAGCCTTCTTCGCGCACCATTCCTCATAGCTCAACAACGTCATCTTGAAGCGACTGTCGGTCTTGGCGTATTGCGCGCCGTGCAGGCGGCCGATCGGCTGGTAGGCATCACTGTTGATTCTGAGCGTCTCAGGGTCGACGAGACCGTCGCGCGCATGCAGGTGGATGATCTCGCCGATCATCAGCGTACGGCCTCCTTCGCCGAGTTCAACCGCCTGGTATTTGCGGCACGGGGGATTCGGCGATGTGGGCGGCGTTGACTGCCGCGGCGGGCGCCAGCGTAAGGCCGGCGGGGCCTATCTCGCTTTCGCCCGGCGGGAATTCGATGGCAGTTAGCATCATCTGCTCGGCGATCGCTTCATCCACGAGATTAACGACGAACTCGCCGGTCTCGTTGATGTTGGTGGTGGTATCCTTGAGCGTGCCGTCGGGGCGTCTGTCGAGACCCAGCGCGACGAGTGGTGGAGCTTCGCCCAACATGTTGAAGAAGCTGAAGGGTGCCGCGTTGTCGAGGCCCGCCTTGCTGCGCGTGGTGACCAGTGCGATCGGCCGCGGAACGATAAAGCCGATCATCAGCTTGTAGCGCTGCTCTGGCGCGAGTGTTTGAAAATCAAAATGCATTGAACTATTCGCTTTCCGGCGGTGGAATTGCGCCCGTGCGTTCGGTTATCAGTTGGTAGTGCTCGATCCGGCGATGCTTCTCGAAGTTGAAGATGTTCTGCTTGATGTTCTTGCCGAAGTCGAAATCGCAGTCATATTGCAGGACCTCGTCCTCCGCGGTTACTGCCAGGGCGACGATTTCGCCGGTCGGTGCGACGATGCAGGATTCGGCGACCAGACCGAAACCATCCTCTCTGCCACCCTTGGCCGCGCCGACGACCCAGGTGCCGTTCTGGTAGGCGCCCGCCTGCATCGAAATGTGGTTGTGAAAACTGCGCAGGTGCGCCGGCTCGTCCCAGTGAATGTTCTCGGTCGGCAGGTTATAGCCAAGCATCACCATTTCGACGCCTTGCAAGCCCATAACGCGATAGGTCTCCGGCCAACGCCGGTCGTTGCAGATACACATGCCCATAATGCCGTTGGCCCATGAGTTGTAAGGCGTGCGCCAGACCGGAAAGCCGAGATCGCCAACCTCGAAATACTTCTTCTCGAGATGCTGGAATGGCGCATCCGGCAGGTGCTCGACATGGCCGGGAAGGTGAATTTTGCGATATTTGCCAACGATCTTGCCGTCTGGCCCAACTAGAATACAGGTGTTGAAGCGCCGCTTCTTACCGTTCTCTTCCGCCAGCTCGGCGTAGCCCAGGCAGAACCCGATACCAAGTTCCGCCGCCGCCTCGAATAGGGGCCGCGTCGCCTGGTTTGGCATTTCCTGCTCGTAGAAGGCGTCGATTTCATCGTCGTCCGCCATCCAATAGCGCGGGAAAAAGGTCGTCAGGGCAAGCTCGGGAAAGACCACAAGCTTGCAGCCGCCGGCGTGAGCCTCCCGCAGCATCGCCAGCAGGCGCCCGACAACGCTCTCGCGGCCGTCCGCTAGATGAACCGGCCCTAACTGCGCGCAGGCGACCTTGACCTTGCGTGACATGGTCTCTCTCCGTTTGGTGATCAGAAAGCGAGCGTCGCGCCGAAATTCCGTTTCGGATCGAGTTCCGGCGTCGTCCGGCCCAGGGGTGTCGCCGACTCCGGCGATGCGCAGGGAAGAAACTCGCCACTGCCACTCTCGACCCGAAGCTCGCCGCCGTCGATGACGACGCGGCCGCGGCTGATGACGGTGTCCGGCCAGCCGGTGATAGTGCGTCCTTCGTAGGGCGTGTATCCCGCCCGGTCGTGCAGCATGTCGTAGGTGATGGTGATGGTCTTGCCGGTGTCCCAGATCGCCAGGTCGGCATCGGAGCCAACCGCTATCGTCCCCTTGCGCGGATAGAGTCCATAGAGCCGCGCGGCGTTTGTGCTCGCAAGGGCCACGAACTGATTTATGTCGAGGCGGCCGGTGCCAACGCCCTCGGAATAGAGCAGCGGCAACCGCAGCTCGATGCCTGGAATGCCGTTGGCAATTTCCTTGAAAGATGCGTTCGGCCCATTCTTGAGCTTGCCCGTCTCATCGAAGCGATAGGGCGCGTGATCGGAGGACAGGACCTGAAACACGCCGTTTCGCAAGCCCTGCCAGATTGCGACTTGGGCTGCGGCGTCGCGTGGCGGTGGGCTGCAGCACCACATGGCGCCGTCCATCCCCGGCTTGTCGAGGTCATCGGCCGTGAGCAACAGGTATTGCGGACAGGTCTCGCCGAATATCTTGAGGCCGCGAACCTGCGCGCTGCGGATTTCCTGCATCGCCTCTTCGGCCGAGACGTGCACCACCAGCAGTGGTACGTCGAGCAGTTCGGCCAGGCTGATTACGCGGTGCGTTGCTTCGCCTTCGGCAATTCGAGGATGGCTTACGGCGTGGAACTTGGGCGCCCGGTGACCGCCGTCAAGGAGTTGGTCCGAAAGCCAGCGGATCATGTCGTAGTTCTCCGCGTGTACCATGACGAGGGCGCCCTCGCGGCGGGCGACCGCCAAGATGTCGAGGATCTGGTAGTCGTCGAGCTTCAGCGCGTCATACGTCATGTAGATTTTGAACGACGTATAGCCATCGCGGATAAGTGCCGGCAGCTCCTGGCCCAGGACTTCGGTGCTGGGGTCGGTGACGATCAGGTGAAAGGCGTAGTCGATGACCGCCTTTGGTCCGGCGCGGTCATGATACTCCTCAACGACGCTGCGCAGCGATTGCCCGCGATGCTGACAGGCAAAAGGAATAATAGTCGTGGTGCCGCCAAACGCCGCCGAAATGCTGCCGGATTCGAAGTCGTCGGCATTGCGTATGCCGATCGCCGAAAGCTGGTCGATGTGGCAGTGGCTGTCGACACCTCCCGGAATGACGAGTTTGCCGGCCGCATCGATCTCCTGGACGCCGGGGCCGAGATCACGCGCCAGCG